>CAYSPN010000876.1:0-13438 GCA_964432895.1 uncultured Candidatus Kuenenia sp. | reverse complement strand
GTCACCGTCTCGGGACCTGCGGCCGGGCTGACCGCGGTCGTCGTGGCGGAGATCGCCGTGCTCGGTTCGTTCGAAACGCTCCTGGTGGCGGTTGTGATCGCCGGCATGATGCAGGTGACGCTCGGGCTGTTTCAGGCCGGTTTCATCAAGTCCTTTGTGCCCACGAGCGTGGTTCGCGGCCTGCTCTCCGCGATCGGCGTGATCCTCATCCTGAAGCAGATTCCGCACCTCGTCGGTCGCGACACCGACCCCGAGGGGGAGATGTCGTTCTTCCAGCCGGACCGCTACAACACGTTCTCCGAGCTCTGGGAGTCGGTGCTGCAGTTGCATCCCGGGGCCGCATTGGTGGGGATCGCGTCGCTCACGCTGCTGCTGCTCTGGAACCGGAGCACGCTGCTGCGGGCCGCCGTCGTGCCGGCACCGCTGGCGGTGGTGATCCTGGGCGTGCTGGCCGCGTTCGGTCTCGAGGCTCTTGGCGGCGGCTGGGTGATCGAGGCCTCCCACCGCGTGCAGGTGCCGGTGGCCGATTCGCTCCGGGGGTTTCTCGCATTCCTCCACACCCCCGACTTCACCCAGCTCGGGAATCCGGCCGTGTACGCCGCTGCCCTGGCGATCGCCGCGGTGGCATCGCTGCAGGCGCTGTTGACCTCGGAGGCGGTGGACCGGCTCGATCGGGATCGGCGCACCACGCCCGCCAATCGGGAACTGATCGCCCAGGGCATCGGCAACTGCGTGTCGGGCCTGCTCGGCGGTCTGCCGATCACCTGCGAGATCGTGCGGTCGAGCGTCAACATCGATGCCGGCGGCCGCACAAAACGGGCCACCATCGTGCATGGCATCCTGTTGGCGGCGGCGATCGTCGTCTTCCCGCGGGTGATCAACCTGCTGCCGCTTTCCTGCCTCGCCGCGATCCTCATCGCCACGGGGCTCAAGCTCGCCAGTCCGAGCGTGTTCGCCGCGATGTGGTCGTCGGGGCCCTATCAGTTTATCCCCTACATCGTGACGATCTGCGGAATCGTGCTCACCGATCCGCTGCAGGGGATCGTGATCGGCCTGCTCACCAGCGTGACGTTCATCCTCTGGAGCAACCTGCGTCGGCCGATGCGGCTGGTGGTCGAGCACCATCTGGCGGGCGACGTGACACGGATCGAATTGGCCAATCAGGTGAGCTTTCTCAACCGGGCGGCCCTGCGGCGCACGCTCGACGCCCTGCCCAGGGGCCGGCACGTGCTCATCGACGCCCAGTCGTCTGTCTTCATCGATCCGGACATCCTGGAGATGGTGCGTGAGTTTCGCGACACTGTCGGCCCCGCCAGGGGCGTGAACGTGAGCACCCGGGGCTTTCGCCACAAATACGGCATCGGGGACCAGATCCAGTACGTCGATTTCTCTTCCCGGGAGTTGCAGCGGGAACTCACGCCCCTGCGGGCCCTCGAGTATCTCCGCGCCGGCAACGAGCGGTTCCGCACCGGGAAGCAGCTGAAGCGGGACCTGAGTCGCCAGGTCGTGGCCACCGCGGTGGGGCAGCACCCGGTGGCCGTGGTGCTCAGCTGCATCGATTCCCGGTCGCCGGCCGAGCTCCTCTTCGATCTCGGCCTCGGCGACGTGTTCAGTGTGCGCGTGGCAGGCAACATCTGCACGACCGAAGTGCTCGGCAGCATGGAGTTTGCCTGTGCCGTCGCGGGTGCGAAGCTCGTGGTGGTGCTCGGGCACACCCGCTGCGGCGCGGTGAACGCGGCCGTGAAGGCCACCTGCAATCCCGGCCTCGACGTCGCGCCCGGATGCGGGCACCTGGCGCCCATCGTGGAGGCGATCGGCCGGGCGGTCGATTCCGACACCTGCCGCTCCTTCGCCGTCGGCACCCCGGAGCGGCAGCAGGAACTGGCCGACGCGGTGGCCCGGCGGAACGTGGCCCTCACGGTGGGCCGTATCCTCGACTCCAGCTGCGTGCTGCGCGAACTGGTGACCTCCGGCCGCGTGGGCATCGTGGGGATGCTCTACGACGTGGTCAGCGGGGCCACGTGGGTCGTGGACGGGACGGCGGCGGGCCTGCCGTCGGCGGCGATGGCCAGTCTGGAGCCGTCGGCGTAGGGAAACGCGACGGCGTGAGCCATGAATCCGACCGGGGACGACCTCAAGCCGCGGGGCAGGCCGGACCATCCGCGGGAGCCTCAGGCCGGACCACGGCCGCGCGGCCAGGGACCGCCGACCCTCAGGTGAGGTCGATCAGGTCGCCGATCGTGCGGTGGGCCTCGATGGGGTGCCGCAGCGGTTGTTCGGGGCGGCGCTGGCCGGCGGATTGGCGGGGGGCAAGGCTCATCGGGGGGACCTGCGAGCGACCTGTCCCGACCCTCGCGGGACCGCCGAAAGCATGCCAGGTTGCCCAGATTCCCGGCGGAGCCGCCTGTGGGCCGAGATGTGCCAGCCTCCGGCTCATACATGCGATCTGTTATTGACGACATAATTGTCGCGGTATATAGTTCACGGTGTGTAAGACACGCCTTCGGAATCGCCCATTGAAGGAGTCCGCCATGTTCGACAACGCTCTGACCATCTCCGCCGGCCTGCCGGCGGTCTTGTTTCTCCTCGCCGGCCTGGTGCCTGCCGTCCTGGCCGACCGGCGGCCACGGTCCATGCGTGCCGCCGTGGTCGGCCTGGCCGGCGTGGCGGTCGCCGCCGCCGTCCTCTCCGCGGCGCTGCTCGCCGCCGGCGGTCCGGTTGACCGGAAGTTCTGGACGGCCCCCGGCCCGGTGCCGGTCGATCTCGGCGTGTTCGTCGACGCTCTCACGGTGGTGATGCTGCTGTTGGTCTCGTTCGTCGGGCTCGTGATCGCCCGGTTCGCCGCCCGGGCGCTCGATGGCGAGCCCAGGCAGGGCCGGTTTTTCGTCTGGCTGTCGCTCACCCTCGGTGCCGTCCTGATGCTCGTGGTGTCGCGGAACCTCGTGATGCTCACGGCCGCCTGGATGCTGACGAGCTACGGTCTGCATCATCTGCTCGAGCACTACCCCGACCGCCCTTGGGCGGTCTGGGCCGCCCGCAAGAAGTTTCTGATCAGCCGCCTCGGCGATGCCTTCCTCATCGCCGCCGTCGGGCTCACGATCTGGTGCTTCGGCTCGAGTGAATATGCCACCATCTTTGCGCGTGCGGACGAGCTCCGGCGGTCCGGCGGCCCGATCGATCCAGGCCTGGCGGCGGCCGGCATCCTCTTCGTGCTCGGGGCGATGACGAAGTCGGCGCAATTTCCCTTCCACAGCTGGCTGCCCGACACGATGGAGGCGCCCACGCCCGTGTCGGCCCTGATGCACGCCGGGATCATCAATGCCGGCGGCTTCCTCGTCATCCGCCTGAGCCCACTGGTGACACTCTCGCACGTCGCGCTCGATTTGCTTGCGATCGTCGGGGCCTTCACGGCCCTGTTCGGCGGGCTCGTGATGCTGACGCAGACGAGCATCAAGCGGTCTCTCGCCTTCTCGACCATCGCGCAGATGGGCTTCATGATGCTGCAGTGCGGGCTCGGCGCGTTCACGGCCGCCTTGCTCCACATCGTGGCCCATTCGCTCTACAAGGCCCATGCATTCCTGTCGGCGGGCAGCGTGCTTGACGCGGCCGCCACGATGAAAGTCAAGGCTCCGGCGTTGGTCGGTATCGCGCGGCCCCTGGCCACGCTGCCGGTCGCGGCGGTCATCGCCGGTGGGGCGACGCTCGGCTCGCTGGCGGCTTTCGGCATCGACCCCGTCTCCAAGCCGGGCGGGATCGTGCTGGCCGCGGTCATGAGCATCGCCCTGACCACGCTCGTCTGGCAGGCACTGCTGTCGGGGTCGCGGTGGGTGTCCTTGACCGGCATGGCCGCGGCGGTCGGCGTGGGCCTGGCCTACGCGGCGGCCTACGTCGGCTTCGATAAGCTGCTCGCCGTGTCCGCCGTCGCCCACGGCGCCGGTCCGGCATCGATGCTCGACACGGCGGTGGCGGCGCTGGTCGTCGTCGGCTTTCTCGTGGTGTTTGCCATCCAGGTGGCGGGCATTTCGCTGGCCCGGTTGCCGCTGGTGCGGAGCCTCTACGTGCATGCCGCCAATGGCCTGTATTGCGACATCCCGGCCCGTCGGCTCACGGCCCGCGTCTGGGGCCTGACCTCCCCCGTACCCTGACGGCCCCCCGCTGCTTCCGTGTCCCCTCTGCGCTCTGCGTCTGCAACGACCCCTTTCTTCCAGGAGCACTCCCCATGGCCAGCGCTTTGATGACCACCGCCCCGTCCGGCACCCGTCCGGCCCCGCTGCCCGCGCACGTCGACCTAGTGACGGCGGCGATCGCCGACATCCGCACGCTCGTCCCGCCGGTCTGGCCGCTGCAGGACTACGTCGCCGTGAATCCCTTTCAGGGACTGGCGCACCTGCGGTTCCTCGAGGCGCGGAGCCTGCTCTGCGATGTCCGTGACTGCGAGACGCTCCCGTCGGCGGAGCGGTACATCGAGCTCTTCGTGCAGGGTGACATCACCTCCGCCGACGTTGAGAAGGCGTTGCGGCAGTGCCGCGTGGAGTATCCCGAGCACTACGAGGGCCTGTCACCGCACGACTGCAACCAGTCGCTCCACAACGCCGCCACGCCGCCGCACGCGGGGGAGCGGCGTTATCACACCGTCGCGGAGGCCGTCGACAGCCAGCTGGGTAGCAGCTGGACGAGCCATATCGTCACCGACATCTCCCGGCACTGCGCCGCGCACTATGATCGCGGCCAGGCGGTTTGGCCGAGCCCTTGGAAGCACCTGCCGCTCTACGAGGCTTGGCGCGAGACCGCCCGGATGAGCCGGCGGATGGACCTGCTGGGCATCCGCGGCTTCCGGTCCTTCGTCGACGGCCTGCCGGCCAACGCAGAGGAGGCAGTGGCGGCGCTGCTCGTGCAACTGGCGATCCCCCAGGAGCACTGGCGGAAATTCATGCTCTGCGAACTGTTCTCCGTGGCCGGGTGGGCCGCCTTCCTGCGGTACCGGCTGTGGCTGGCGGAGTCGGCCGACGGTGGCACGCTCGACGAGCATCTGGTGGGCCTGCTGGCGATGCGGCTTGCCTACGACGTGGCCCTCGCGCAGACCTGTCCCGACGCGGTCGTTCGATCCGATGCGCTCTATCCCGCCGGGGCGACCGCGGCCGATCCGGCGCCGTCGCGGGGCGTCCTCGCACGGTATCTCTTCCAGGTGGCGGCCGAAATCGCCTACCGGCGCCGGACGTGTCAGGCGATCGCGGAGGGGCCCGCGCCGGGGCGACCGCGGCCGGCGGCAACGCGGAAGACGCTCCAGATGGTGTTCTGCATCGACGTGCGATCGGAGGTGTTTCGCCGCCATCTCGAGGCGGCGAGCCCGGACGTGGAGACATTCGGCTTCGCCGGCTTCTTCGGCATGCCACTCGAGTTCGTCCCGCTCGGCGACGCCCATGGCAAGGCCCAGTGCCCGGTGCTCCTCAAGCCCGGGTTCCGGGCGCACGAGCGGCTCGAGACGGGCGACCCGGGCCTCGAGCCGCGGGCGGTCGCGAACCGGCGGACGATCCGGCTCGGCCGCAAGTCATGGAAGGCGTTTCAGGCGTCTGCGACGTCGTGCTTTTCGTTCGTCGAATCGCTGGGCCTGGCCTATCTGCCGAAGCTCATCGGCGACGGCTGGGGATGGACGCGGCCGGTGGTGTCGGCGGATACCGACGGAATCCGCTCGATCCGCCATGGCGCCGTCCTGCCGGCCCTGGATGCCGACGGGCCCGACGCGGTCGCCTTCGAGCGCCGCGTCGATCTGGCGGCAGGCATGCTCAGGAACCTCGGCCTGCTCGACGGGTTCGCGCGGATCGTGGCGATCTGCGGGCATGCTTCGGAGGTGGTCAACAATCCGTATCGTGCCGGGCTCGACTGCGGTGCGTGCGGCGGCCACTCCGGCGAGCCGAATGCCCGCGTGGCGGCGGCGCTGCTGAACGACCCGGCCGTCCGGGCGGCGCTGGCGGGCCGTGGCATTGCGATTCCGGCCGACACCTGGTTCGTCGCGGCGGTGCACGTCACCACGACCGACGAGATCCGCTTCCCCGACGGCGGGCAGCCGCCGGCCGGGCATGCGGCAGCGTTTGCGGAGGTCCGGGAGTGGCTCGCTCGGGCTACCGACGGAACCAGACGGGAGCGGGCACCCCGGCTCGTGGGCGGTCCCGATGCGACGGCCGCCACCGCGGCGATCCGGGCGGACGTGCTGCGCCGCAGCCGCGACTGGGCGGAGGTGCGGCCCGAGTGGGGGCTGGCCAACAACGCCGCGTTCGTGATCGCGCCGCGGGCGCGAACGGCGGGTCTGCCGTTGGACGGCCGCACGTTCCTCCACAGCTACGACCATGCCCAGGATCCCGACCTCAAGGTGCTGGAGTTGATCCTCACGGCACCGATGGTGGTCACGAGCTGGATCAATCTGCAGTACTACGCGTCGGCGGTCGACAATCGCTCGTTCGGCAGCGGCAACAAGCTCATCCACAACGTCACCGGCCAGCTGGGCGTGCTGCTCGGCAACGGCGGCGATCTGATGACCGGCCTGCCGTGGCAGTCGGTGTCGGACGGTGTCGAGTTGCGGCACGAGCCGCTGCGACTGTTGGTGCTGGTGGAGGCGCCACGAAAGTCGGTGCAGACGATCCTCGATCGGCACCCCGCGGTGCGTGATCTCGTGAGCAACGGCTGGGTGACGCTCGTCGCCCGGGAGGACGGGGCGTTTCACCGCTGGACGCAGGGTGGCGTCTGGCAGGGAGAGCGTCCGTGGGCGCCGGTCGACTGACGCCGACTGACGTTCTCTACCCTGCCTTGGTGGCCTGCCTTGGGAATCCTGATCGAGTCGGTGTGAAGGTCTCCTGCCCTACGGGCAAGGAGACTTTCGATGACGAGACGCGGACCAACGGTGCCGAAACAGGGGAACTCCATACACGAAAAGCCTGCAGGTCATTAAACTGCCCCGGGCGGTTCTGGGGAGAAAAAAGTATGGACGGGGCTCGCTTTTCTCAATTCCCTCATTTTTCGTGGTTGAGAATGAGGCTCATCGTGCCCTCAGACGGAATGCAACTGAGCCTTCACATGCGTGGTGTGGCATGCGGCGTCAGTATCGCTATGAAAGGGGAGCGGACCACCAGACGAATCACGCATGGTAACGAAGTGAAATGGGCCGAAGGAGCCGGAATGGTGTCTTTTGTTCCACCGGACGGTGAGCCGCACACGTACTCGATGAACTCCCATGGTGGCTGCGAACTCTTTGCGGTCCTCATTCCACAAGGCCATCTGAAGGAAATCGCAGCGTGCGAAGGCATCTTGCCTTTGTCAGACTGGGCTCCCGTACTGGCAAGCAATGACCCAGTCGTACATGACTGCATGGCCCGCCTCGCGAGTGCTTCACATGGAAACGATGCTGCCGTGGATGTCGGGCTGGATGAAATTGCTCGGCGGCTTACCTTGCGCATCACCGCTATCAATGGTGGCGGTGTACCTGACTGGTGTGACGATGGAAGCGTATTTGATAGACGGATGCTTCACGGCCTTGTCGCATATTTAGACGAGCATCTGCGAGTCCCTCCATCATTGAGTTGCATGTCCGCGCGGGCAGGAATGTCCCCGAGTCATTTCGCCAGAAAGTTCAGGCTATCGACGGGGCTGAGTCTGTATCGTTTCATCAATCGAAGACGAATTCTGAGGTCACTCGAAACACTCAGGGCCGATTCGTCTCTCGCCAGTTGTGCCCTCGATCTAGGGTTTTGCTCCCAGAGCCATTTTACGCGTCTTTTCAGCGACCTCTCCGGCATGACGCCCGCCAAGTATCAGAAGCATTTCAAGCGGATGGTGGGCTGACACGACCCAGCGGCCACACCCTTCGCTGGGGTACCCCTGTTCCTCAACTCTCATATCGCGCCTGGTCCATGAAATCCAAAACGGTCAGTGCGAAAACGCCACCGAGCGCCGCCTTGCAGGCGGTGCCCGGTGGCGTTGTGAGAACTCAGTAGCGGAGGACGTACTGGCACATCGCGTAGTTGTTGAACAGCATGATCGGCTGCGATACCTGAAATTCGTAGCCGATGCCCACCTGCTGCCACGAGGAAAGGTCGTACCAGAAGCCCACGGCGTTGGTGACGTAGCTTAGCCCCATCACCCCACCCGCACCGAGGTTGAGAAGACCACCACCCTCGATCCCGAGCGATGGCAGAAAGGTTCCGTCCTGGTTGTAGTAAAACCAGTTGACCTCGTAGAAGGGAGTAAACTTTCCAAAGCGCTTGTCGATGTGTGCTGATGTCAGGAAGTAGCCGGAGTCGAGTGAATTCATCGCCATGTTTTGGCCCGCTTGGACGATCGCATGGGCGTTTTCGGCGAACTCCTTGCCGACGACAGCGTAGGCGGCCAGCAGGCCACTGCCCTGATTCTGGAAAATGTTGGCATAGCCCGTCGGTGCCTCATATTGGACGACCGCCGAGGCAATTGTCTGTGTTTCCGGATCGCGATAGAAGGCATACTTTCCACCCACAGCGAGGTTGGCAAGGCCGGTCTGGCTCGCGCCGATGCCAGGACTCAGCCGGACGATGCCGTCCTTGGCGGCAAACACCTCCAATCGCTCCGTGACGGCAGCCCGTAACTGCAGGGCGTACACCTGGGCTGATGTGTCGCCGAGCGGCATGGCAGGATCAGACCAGGCAGCGAGGAAAATACCGCGGGCCTCGGTCATCGCTCGCGGGTCCTTGAATTGAATCGGATTGGAAAACGGTTGAACAAACCCGTCGAAGGCGTGGTCGCTCTCGAAGAGCCGCCGACCGGTACGGTTCGCGACTGTCTTGTAGTCTGTGAACGACTGGTCTTCGAGGTCGGCCGGCATCGTCGGTGCTTCTTCCGCCTTGCCAGCCATGGCGAGAATCCCGTCTGGTCCGGCTGCCTCGTCAACAACACTGAGGTCGGAGGCCGCCGCCATCGAACCCCCGATCACGCACACAACAACAAGCATGCACACCCGCATAAAGCCCCCTTTTTTGGTAAACATGCGCTACGCATGTCGTGTTAAGGTATTCGTCTCTTTTGGGTCGCGATACGAGGGGCACTCTACGCCCGGCCTCCAATTTGCCTGACCCGCAGGGCCGGCGAGCATCCTGCTGTGGCGCCGCGGCCGTGACGGCACTAGCGACCCGAGGGAGATCCGGCCGATGCACCGTTGCCGAAGAAGTATCCGGACGGCTGGCAGATCGGCACCCCTGACGCCGTCTTCGAGTTCGCCGAGCCGGTAGCGGTGAAGGCGACGGGGGTAATGCCCTATCAAACGGTGTTCGTCGAGACGCGTCTCTCCGAGGATCGCTGGGTGCGGGCGATCGAGGTGCAGCCGGGTGATCGCAACGTGGTGCACCACGCGCTCATCCATATCGCCGGCACCGAAGAACAGGCGGACGGCCCGCGGGATGCCGCCGCCGAGGAGCGGGGCGGATTCTGGGGCGAATATGTGCCGGGGCAAAACACCCTCGTCTATCCCGAAGGCTTCGCCAAGAAACTGCCGAAGGGGTCACGGCTCAAGTTTCAGATGCACTACACGCCCAACGGAACGGCGACGGCCGATCGCACCCGAGTGGGTGTGATCTATGCAAAGGAGCCTCCGCGGCACGAGGTTCGCGTGGCCGGCATCGTAAACGCCCGGACCTCGATTCCACCTAACGCCGCCGACCACCGCGAGAAGGCGTCGCTGAGGCTGCCGTTCGACGCCGCGGTCGTCTCATCCCAGAAGCAAGTCGGGGCGACACGATTCGAACGTGCGACCTCTACGTCCCGAACGTAGCGCTCTAGCCAGGCTGAGCTACGCCCCGATGGGTGCGACCTACGAACTTCAAGAAATTCGACCGTCGCACGTGGGAGAGACCTGAAGATTACCCGCCCGGCCCGCGTAGGACAACGCCGCTGCCGGGCAGGCCATAAAATGGCGGAGCAGGGGACTTTTTCGGTGAGAAACGCGGTGTTCGCTGTGCTCACTCCGCCAGTGACACGCAGACCAGTTCACGGTCGTTTCTCACGAAAATGCAGCGGCCGGCAAACGCAGGATGGCTCCAGACCACTTCCCGACCGAAGCACTCGTTCGTGGGGGCCACGACTTGTGCGCGGCCCAACTCCTCGTAGGCCGCTGGTGTAAGCCGGGCCAGGATGAGATCGCCCGTCTCGCTGAAGAGCCAGCTGCGGTCGTCTCCGGCGGCGTTTCCCTGTCGCACGAGAAACGCCGTGCCGTGCCGGCCACGACGGTTGCCAAGCGTCGGCTCGCCGGTCTCCCAGAGCCGCTTGCCCGTGGCGAGATCGATCGCCGTCAGGAAGCCCGTCTCGCAGTCGCAGCCGTAGAGCGTGTCGCCGGCGATGAACGGCGTGCTGTTGGCGCAGTAGACGGCCGACTTCGGATCTCCCCGCCAGGCTATCGTTGCGCCAGGCTTGTCGGCGGTGAGCGTGTAGAGGGCACCGACACGGCCGATCCCGCTGGCGAAGAGCACCTGCCCCTGCGTCGTGGTCGCCACACGCGGCGCCATGATCGACATGCCGTAGGCCGGCTTGAGCGGCTGCGACCAGAGCACCGTGCCCGTCGCCGGATTGAGCGAGTTGAGCTTGTCGGCATCCCAGATCACCAGTTGCCGCACACCGGCCGACTCGATGATCGACGGCGGACAGTAGCCCGACTCGCTCGCCGAGAGGGCCCGCCAGAGCTCGCGGCCGGTGTCTTTGTCGAAGGCCACCGCCACGCTCCCCTCACCGCCCACCAGGCAGACGAGCCGGTTGCCATCGACGAGCGGATGGCCGCAGAAGCCCCAGAGCGGCGTCGGAGCGGAATAGTCTTTCTTGAAATCCTTCGACCACATCACCCGGCCCGTGGCCGCATCGAGGCAGAAGAGATTGCCTTCGGCGCCGAGCGTGTAGACCTTGCCATCGGCCACCGTCGGCGTGCACCGCGGCCCCGATGCATACGAGATTGCATAGGGGCAGTCGTAGTCGTGCTTCCAGATGAGCTTGCCGGTTGCCGCATCGAGGCAGAGCACCCGTTCACGGCCGGCGAGCGCGTTTCTTTCGTTCGGCGCGTTGGCGACCTCGCCCTCGCGGCGTTCGTAATCCATGAGGTAGACGCGGCCATTGGCCACGGCCGGCCCGGAGTAGCCGCCCTTCACCTCGGCTCGCCATTTCACCGGCAGGCCCGCTGGCGGAATCGATTTGACGAGCCCGGTCTCACGCCAGACGCCATCCCGCGCAGGCCCCATCCACTGCGGCCAATCGTCGCCGCGGACGGCGAAACTGGGAACCGAGAGAACGATGGCAAGGACAACCACTGCGATTCCGGTGCCGAATGGACCAGTGCGTTGGGAGCAAGGAAGCGTCATGATGCATCGCGATCGTGAGGGGGCGCGTCGGTCGGTTCCAATGGTGGCTGGATGCTGACGCGTTGCAGCCAGGCAGAAAAATCCTGCAGCGTCGACTCGCCGGCAGCCAATGCCAGCGTCTGGATCACGGCATCACGCTCGTCGCCGTTGAACCGAATGCCGTTTGCCTCGAGGAACAGGGCGGCCGCCAGGAAACCACTCCGCTTGTTGCCGTCGATGAAGGGATGGTTCTTGATGATGCCGTGCGCGTAAGCGGCGGCCAGATCGAAGAGCGATGGTCTTTCGTGAGCAAAGACGTGTTGCGGTCTGGCCAATGCCGAGAGCAGCAATCCCTTGTCGCGAACGCCTGAAGCGCCACCAAACCGCGCCAGCAGTTTGTCGTGAAAGGAGAGGGAGTCCTCTTCCGTCACCCACACCGGCTCGTTCATTTCGCGAGTTCGTTCAAGGCGTTGCGGTATCGCTGGATCAGATCGTCAGCAATGGCTGCCTTTTCAGCAAAACCAGGACGGTGCGCCGAAAGTCGGACCGACCCCTCTGCTGCCTCTGTGAGGTAGAGATGGTCGCCCTCCTTGACGTTCAGCAACGCCAAGGCCTCCGTGGGGATGATCACGCCCAGCGAATTGCCGACACGACGAATTTTAAGATCCAGAGTCATGTTGGAACTATAGTGGGAACACAGGGCGGTTTCAAGACGAGATCGTGGCTGGCAGCGGCAGTTCGACGCCCACGTCGATGCCGTCAGGACGCCAGTCGATGATCTCCATCTCGGCGTTGCGGCGGCCGCGGAACTCGTTGATTTTCGGCTTGAACGCCACATGAAAGGGCTGGCCCGGTGAGGGCAGGTGCGGCAGCCAGTCCGCGCCTCCGAAGGCCACGCCGCGGACCTTCGCGCCATGCTGCGTGAGGTTCATCGAGATGTGCCTCGCGCCACCGCCGATCGTTCGCGGCGGCTCCACCAGGCGCACGCCCGAGGCGCAGAGGATCGGCCGACGGTTGCCCTGGCCAAAAGGCGCCAGTCGCTCGAGCTGTTGGACTGTGTCGAGCGTGAGGCCGGCGAGCGTCGTCTCGCCGTCGAGTGTGATCTGCGGCAGCCGCAGGCTCGCCGGCATGCGATCGGCCACCGCTGCCAGGAATGCCTTGCGGAAGTCTTCGATCTTGCCATCTTCGACCCGCAGGCCCGCCGCGGCCGCGTGACCGCCGCAGGTGAGCAGATGCTCGCGACAGGCCATGAGAGCCTCGTGCACATCGAAGCCGGGCACGCTCCGCACGCTGCCGATCGCAGGCCGGCCTTGATGTTCGTCGCGGGAAATCATCACGATCGGCCGATGCCACCGCTCCGCCAGCCGTCCTGCCACGATGCCGATCACGCCGGCATGCCAGCCGCGATCGGCCAGCACGAGGGCCGGATCGCCCTCGGGATCGAACTGCTCCTTCGCCTGCTTGGACGCGGCCAGCTGGATGCTCCGTTCCTCCGTCTCGCGGCGGGCGTTGAGCTCATGCACATAGTCGGCCAGCTGCACGGCCCGGGCTGTGTCGCTCGTGGTCAAGAGCTCGATGCCGCAGGCGGCTTGGCCCAATCGGCCGGCTGCGTTGAGCCTCGGCGCCAGACGAAACGCGATGTCTTCACTGTCGAGCTGCGACTTCTCGTGCAGCTTGGCCAGCTCGAGGAGCCGTTCGATGCCCGCTCCGCCCCGCTTCCTCAGGCACTCGAGGCCATGCTTCACATAGATCCGGTTTTCGTCGAGCAGCGGCACCACGTCGGCCACCGTACCGAGCGCGGCGTAGCCGATCGACTTGAGCAGCATCTCCCGCAGCCGGGGTGTGACCTGCTTCGCGCCCGAGGCTCGCGTGGCGATCGCCCAGGCCAGCTTGAAGGCCACGCCCGCGCCGCAGAGTTCGCCGAAGGGATAGTCGGCCCCGGGCAGCCGGGGATGCACGAGCACATCGGCATCCGGAAGCGTGTCGGCGAGGTTGTGGTGATCGGTGATGATCAGTTCCAGGCCCAGCTCCCGCGCTCGCGCAGCCTCCTTCACGCTGGCGATGCCGCAGTCGACCGTGACCACGACCTGGGCACCCCGGGC
>CAYSPN010000875.1:0-2987 GCA_964432895.1 uncultured Candidatus Kuenenia sp. | reverse complement strand
CGTAGCTGCGCGGCATTGGCGGGATTGCGATCGACGAGAATCGTGTCGTTGGGGTGGGCGGGATCGGAGTCGCCGCTGATGGTCCAGGTGCCATACCTTTGGCTGACGGCCAGCGCGAGCCGCGGCTCGAGCGGCTCGATCTGCGGCTGCAACCGCGCGGCCTGCTGCGCGACCGAACGGCGGCGTGAACGGTGGGGCTGGTGACGCATGGCTGGTGTTCTCCCACAATGACGCCGGGTGGCGGGGCAAGGGCCTCGTGGAGAGGACGCTAGAGTCCCCCCCAGCCGGGGTCAAAGCCAGTGAGTCTACGCTGCAGAGAGTGGCGGGCTCAAACGCCCGGTAGCGCCCATGTTTCCACGGCATCCATGGGGTGGATGGGCCGGGCAAACCGGGGAGGTTGTGTGCGACGCTTCCGCCGCGGCCCTCAGGGCGGAAGCCTCAGCGGTTTGCCGACCGAAACAACCGACATGAAGAGCACACTCCGTTTCTGCGTGATGCTGCTGGTGGTGAGCTGCGGGATGGCGATGGCGTCTCTCCCCGCAGCGGCTGCCGAGTTGAAGAAGCCCTGTCACTCCTGTGGCCCATGCGGTGGGGCAGGCGGTACGGTCACTCCGTATGGCGACACCGGCTGTGGCCCGCGGTATTGCGGCGCCAAGCATGATGAACTCTGCGGTCCCGATCCGTGCGATGCGTGCAACCGGTGGCGCGGCTGCAACGGCGCGCATGAGCGGCCCGAGATGCTGGCCCCGTGGCAACTGCCCCCAGGCCGTGGTTTCCAGACGGCGGCAGAGGTCGGCTATGCGGGCAACGGTGGCGGTGGTGCCTGTCTCGAATGCCGGAAGCCCATCTATCGGCTCTGGTGAGCCCGCTATTACGGGGATCGCTATGAAGTCGACCGTTCTTCATGAACGCTTGAACTGCTCCATCCAAGCCCGCAGCGCAAGCAAGGGAAAGGCGCGATCCATCAGCCAGAAATCATGCCCGGATTCCCTCGCTGGCGCGTCGGGCTTGCAGGGAACGAGTGGATGCTCCCGGTTGTATCGGCTCTGGTGAGCCCCGCTATCGGCTCTGGTGAGCACGCTGGCGGGCCGCGAGTGTCGCCGCAAACGTGATCTCGTCGCCGCGCTCCCGGCAGGCGGCAAGCAGTGCGTCCCACGAGTCGGCGGCGGTCGCCAGTTCCACCAGCGACGGCAGCATGCCGCTGGCCAGCATGGTGCTCGGCATCGGTCCCTCGGCGGGTCGTTCGAGGGCGGCGTGGAGCGCCTCAGAAGACCGGCCCAGGCGTGTGAGCAGGAGCACGAGCGTGTCGGCGGGGAGCGTGCCCGATTCCTCGATGCGGGCCCGCGCGGCCGATCGTCGGAAGAAGCCGATCGATCGATCCACGTCGTGGCCGAGCTGCGCGCCGAAGAACATGCGTGACGACTCGCCGACGTTCTCAAACGGCGGCTCGCCCGGATAGACGACGTCTGATGGCAGCCGGCAGGCATAGCAGGCCAGTTCCCAGGCCTCACGGATCACATCCGGGTCGGTGCAGACTCGTGCGATGCGAAGCACCGACTGCAGATGCGACACGTCGACATGGATCGAGGCATCGTCCGCGCCGCCGACCTCACGGAGCAGGTCGATGAGCGGGATGATCGATGCCACGGAAGAGTCTGCAGCCGTGACTGCCGCACCGCGCTGCGTGAGATCGGCCGCCAGGGCATCGGCCACCTCGCGATGCAGATGATGCACGAGCACGCCGGCGGCCGGTGCCTGCCGCCGCGCCGGTAGCCGGGAGACCGCCTGTTCATAGGCAGTGATCGAGTTGCAGGTGCCCTGCGTGCGGATCACCAGGTCGATGCCGAGCGACGGATCGAGCCCCTCCCAGAGCGCCACATGCACGATCTCCTGGAGTCGGGCGGCGGTCTCCTCGTCGTCGAGGTTCTGGAGGTTTTCTTGAGAGGCCGTGATGCCATGGGCCAAACGTTCCAGTTTCTCGGCCACCTCGGCCGGCGCGGCAGCGGCCCGCAGATACATCCAGGCGGCGGCCACCTGGCCCGCTTCGAGCAGCGGCCAGCCCACCTCGCGGCAGGCAGCGAGCGATCGTTCGTCGAGCTGGTCGCGGACGGCCGGCGAGATGTCACCCTGTTCTCCCCGTCCTGCCAGTTCGCCCGTCGCCGGCAGGCCCAGTGCAATGCGGGCCTCGAGGAGTCGCAGATCGAAGAGGGCATGCCAGCGGCCGCGGGCCTTGAGCGACGCGGCCAGCGTGTCGAACATCGCCGCGGCCCCAGCGGCGTCGGCCGTGGCGGCGAGCTGCGTGAAGATGTCTTCGGGTTCGGGCGATGAGTCCGTCATGAGTGGGTTCCTGCTTGTCGTACAGCCTCATAGGCGAGCACGGCCGTCGTGGCTGAGACATTGAGACTGTCGGCGGCGCCGGCCATCGTCAGACGGACCGATTCGAGATGAATCGTGCCGGCGCTGGCGGCCTGCTGCCAGACCCCTGAGATGCCGTGCGCTTCGCTTCCCAGCAGAATCGCCGTGCAGCCCGCGAGCCGGGCCTCGTGCCAGAGGATTTTTCCATGGGGCATGGCGGCGATAACGCGCCGACCGTGACCGCCGCACCAGGCTATCGTGTCGTGGGCCGAGGCCGCTGCCAGCGGCACCGTGAAGACTGTGCCGAGGCTCGCACGAATCACAGCCGGGTTGGCCGGGTAGGTGCGGCCATCGCAGACGATGACGCCGGCCAGCCCAGCCGCATCGGCCGTCCGCAGGATGGCGCCGAGGTTGCCCGGCTTTTCCACGCCCTCGATGACGAGCACGGGCCGGTCGTTCGCGACGGCAAAGTCCGCAAGCGTGCCGGCACGGTAGCGGGCCACCGCCACGACGCCTTCGTTGCGGCTGCCGAAGGCGATCCGCTCGAAGGCCTTCCGCGAGAGACCCGTGATCCGCGTGCCACGGGTTGCCAGATCGGCGAGACACGGTTCGTCGGGAGTGTCGTGCGTGGC
>CAYSPN010000874.1:0-4661 GCA_964432895.1 uncultured Candidatus Kuenenia sp. | reverse complement strand
TATAGAAAGTATACCATAATCGCGCTGTCGGCCAAGCAGCCGTCTGGGAAGAGGGCGGCAAGGGTTTGGGGGACGATGGAAAACACACAAACAGGCACCGGTCAGTCCATTTCCGCGGTGTGCGTGACGGGCCGATACTATTGGTTGTGCGGCAAGCCACATGGTTTCGCGGACTGGCGTTCCCCGATGAACGGACTTTTGAAGCTCCTATCGGCTGTAGCGATGGTGGCGGCGTTTGCCGGCCGCTGCCTGGCGGCTGACCGCCCTGCTCCGCCGGCGGTGAAGTCTGCCACGCGGCCGATTCTCGCCGCGCATTGTCTCCAGTGCCATGGGCCTGACGACACGAGTGGCGGGGTCCGAATCGACACGCTGCCCGCCACGATCGATTCGGTCGAGGCGGCCGAACGCTGGCAAAGGGTGCTCAATGTCTTGAATTCGGGTGAGATGCCGCCCGACGAGGCCAAACAGATCGAACCGGCGGCCAAGGCCGACCTGCTCGACGACCTGGCGCATGTGATGGTGGTGGCGAGAAAGTCGCTGGCCGATTCCGGCGGCGCGGTCACGATGCGGCGGCTCAACCGCCGCGAATACGGCAACACGCTCCGTGATCTGCTCGGCGTCGAAATCGACGTTCGCGAATTGCCGGCCGACGTGCAGGCGGGCAGGTTCGACACGGTCGGCTCCGGGCTCTTCATCTCGGCCGACCAGATCGAGCAGTATCAGTCGCTGGGGATCACCGCGCTTGGCGAGGCGTGGAAGCGGTATGGCGGCAACCGGGCGGTCCGAAAGGCGCACGTCGAGGCTGAGGAAGGAACGACGGCGAACATCCGCAAGAGTCTCGAAACGAGGCTCGACGACCGAGATCGCTTCCTGAAGTGGAGAAAGGGCGTGGAGGAGGTCGCTGAGAAGCATGAGAACCAGGCTGCGGTGGCCGAGATCCGTCAGGGCAAGCCCAATGATCCTGAAGCACTTTTCAACGCCTGGGACAGATTGCAGGGAGCACCGTCACCGAAGGACTTCGGGTTCACCGATGTGATCCACGCCCGGCATGAAGCGGAAGGCAATTGGAAACTCCTGGTTCCGCACCATAAGGCCTACGCGTCTCACCCGCTGGTCGAGACGGGGGCGCTGCTCACGATCGGCGACGTCTTCGTCCATCCGTATCACAGCTTCAACGTTCCGGGAGACTGGCCTCCGGGCGACTACGTGATGCGGCTGAGGATTGCGGCTCTCGACGATGCGCCGGCCCAGCGGCGGTTCATCGAATACGGCCGCCGGAACCAGGAGAACTACGCGGTCGAGGGATGCCGTCAGGTGCTCGGCACCATCGCCGAGCCGCAGATCCTGGAGATCCCGATCAGCATCACGACCGCGGGATCGCACGGATTCTGGATTTATGAGAAAGGAACCAATGACACGGGCGCCAAGGGGAATCGGATCTTTGGCGAGGCCTTCCGCGCGAACGGCGTCGGGCCGCCGTTTGCGATCTGGATCGACTGGATCGAGGCCGAGGGGCCGCTGAACGCCGATCGGCCCGCTCCGGAGGCGCTGGTCGAACTGCTTACGGTTCCCATCGCCGACACGCCCGGCGCGACGAAAGCCTCGGCCGATCAGGACATCCGCGGCGTGTTGGAGCGGTTCGCCACCCGGGCGTTCCGGGGACGTGCGCCAGAGGCTGCCTACCTCGACCGTCTCGTGGCGATCTTCCAGCGGCATCGTGACGCAGGAAAACCATTCCGCGAGGCCGTGAGCGAGCCCCTCTCCGTCGTGCTTTCGTCGCCGCACTTCCTCTATCTCGCGGAGCCGGTTGGCGAGCAGGATCGGCGAAAGCTCGACGACCTCGAACTGGCCTCGCGGCTCTCCTATTTCCTCTGGAGTGCGCCGCCTGACGACGCCCTGCTCGAGGCGGCGCGCTCGGGGGCATTGCAGACGCCGGAGGGTCGCACCGCGCAGGTGGAACGGATGCTCGCCGACTCCCGGTCGCGGGAACTCATCGAGGCTTTCACGCACCAGTGGCTCGGTCTCGAACGGCTCGACTTCTTCCAGTTCAACGACGCGCTCTATCCCGACTACGACATTGCCACCAAGGCGCTCTCCAGGCAGGAGATCTTCGAGACCCTCGGCTATTTGATCCGGGAAAACCTCAGCCTGAAAAACCTGCTCGCGAGCGACTTTGTGGTCGTCAACGGTGTGTTGGCCCAGTATTACGGTCTCGATGGCGTGTCGGGCGACGAGTTCCAGAAAGTGAACCTGCCGGCCGATTCGCCCCGCGGCGGCTTGCTGGGCATGGCGGCCGTGCTTGCCATGGGCTCCAACGGCGAGCACACGAGCGCCGTCGAGCGCGGCGCCTGGGTGCTCAGGAAGCTCCTTCACGATCCGCCACCCCCTGCCCCGCCGAACGTGCCCCAGTTGACCAGGCTCGAAGGCAAGCTGCTCACGAGCCGCGAGCGGCTCAGGCTCCATCAGGAGGAGCCGCAGTGTGCCTCGTGCCATCGCCGGATCGATCCGATCGGCTTCGGCCTCGAAAATTTCGATGCTGGCGGCCTGTGGCGGACGGAAGATTCGTACGTGAAAGATGGGGTTGGCACGAAGACCTGGAAGATCGAGCCGGCCGGAGCGTTCCACGGTGGCCCAAAGTTCAAGGATTTTTATGAACTGCGGGAGATCATCGCCTCGCAGCCGGATGCGTTCGCAATGGGATTCACGGAGGCGCTGCTCGAATACGCCCTCGGCAGGCCCGTTGGCTTTTCCGACGACGACCTCGTCAAGGCGATCGTCAAGCGGGCCAAGGAAAAAGATTTATCGGTTCGGGAATTCATTCACGCGGTTGTTCAAAGCAGAGCGTTTCGCACCAAGTAGCTACGTCCCCACGGAGCCCATCCATGTTCACCGCATCCACCCGCCGCCGGTTCCTGAAATCTGCCGCCACCTTTCTGGCGATCCCGTCGCTTGAGTCGCTCGGATTCAGGCGGTTCGCCCGGGCCGCGGCCGCGGCGGCCCCGCCCAAACGGATGGTCTGCCTCGGGATCGGCTACGGCGTGACCGAGGAAACGTGGTTTCCAAAGACGAGTGATACCGGTGCCGGCTACACGCTCCCGGAGGGCCTCGCGCCTCTGGCACGGCATAAGAGCGATTTCACGGTCGTGCAGGGCTGCTCGCACAAGTTCGCGAACAACCCGCATGGCGGCAGCACGTTCTGGCTCACCGGGGCCAACCCCTTCGGTGCCGCCGGCCAGAGTTTTCATAATTCGATCTCGATGGACCAGGTGGCGGCCGCGCAGCTCGGCAGGGACACACGGTTCACCTCGATCCAACTCAATGCCAGCGAGCCCGGCATGGATGGCCCGGGCCACGGAACCGGTCTGTCATTGGCCTGGGACCATCGCGGCAAGCCGATGGCCGGGTTCAACAGCCCCGTGATCGCATTCCACATGCTCTTTTCCGCTGAAGACACGCCGCTGGAGCAGCGGCAAAAGATGCTGGCCGAGAAGCGGAGCGTGTTGGACGCCGTGCGCGAGGATGCGAAGAGCGTGCAGCGGGGACTCAATGCCGCCGATGCCGACAAGCTCGACGAATATTTCCAAGGGGTGCGCGACATCGAAACGCGGCTTTCCAAGGAGGAGCGGTGGCTGGGCGAGCCGAAGCCGAAGGCACCGCTGCCGCAGCCCGGCGAGGGGCTCGTCGGCCGCGACGAGGTCTTGCTCATGTACGACATCATGGTGGCCGCCCTGCAGACCGACAGCTCCCGCGTGCTCACGTTCCGCCAGCCCATCCAACACCTGCTCACGAGCCTCAACATTAAGGTGGCGGCACACGACATGAGCCACTACGCGCCGGGATCGCGGATGGAGGCCTCGAAGCAACGCGACAAGGCGCAGGCCGAGATGCTGGCGACCCTGATCGACAAGCTCAAGGCAACGAAGGAGACCGATGGCTCGAGCCTTTTTGATCACACGACCGTTGTCTTTGGCAGCAACCTCCGCTCGATCCACTATCTCGACAATTGCCCGACGCTCCTGGCGGGTGGCGGCGCCGGCATCACGCTCGGCCAGCACATTGCGATGCCGAAGGGCACACCGCTCTGCAACGTCTGGCTCACGCTGCTCAGGGGCACCGGCATCGACGTCGCATCCCACGGCGACAGCACGGGCATCGTCAAGGAGTTGGCTGGTCCGACGGCGTGAAGGGGCTCGGTCTGCCGCTGGGCGTTTCCACACCCGGCCGGGTGCACTGCAGGCCTGCAGACTGGTCTTGAGACTCGCGGAGTGCGTTGGGTAGAGTCCCCGCTCGAGGATCAGTTTCATGCGTTCAGGACTGTGCGAGCCTTTGGACATGACGTCGTGTGGGATCAAGGCCTCCGGGCTCGTGGCCGCTCTCTTTCTTTTTGCCAGCCTGGCGGCCGCGAAGGCTGAGCAGCCGGCGCAGCCGCCCGCCGAAAGAATCGATGGGCATCCCGCTTTGGCCCGATCGCCGAGGCATACGACGACGGCGCAGGGCCGTCAGGGCGATGCCATCAACGTGGCCTTCATCGGCACAGAAGAGGAACTGCACCGGATGTTTGCAGCCGCTGGCTGGTATGCGGCTGATCCGATCACACTGAAGACGTCGATTCGCATCGCGGCCGACGTCGTAATGCACAAACCTTACGCCCATGCCCCGGT
>CAYSPN010000873.1:0-7903 GCA_964432895.1 uncultured Candidatus Kuenenia sp. | reverse complement strand
GGCGCACTCATCGACGCCGTCGTGACCGCCGCTGCCCGCGCCCGCGAATTGGGGAAGTAACTCGAGCAGGCCTTATCGAAGGCACGCACGCACTCCCTACCGCTTCTTCTTGGCGGCTTTCTTCTTGGCTACCTTGCTCTTGGCTACCTTGCTCTTGGCTACCTTGCTCTTGGCGACCTTCTTCGCGACCTTCTTCTTGGCCGTCTTATTCGTGGTCTTCTTGCCAGCGGCCCTCGCCTTACCCTTGCCAAAAACCTCATCCCAACCTTCGGCATAGTTGCCGTTGCTTCCGACACGGATGACCGACATCAATACACCTCGTTGAATGGTCTCGCTGCATGGTTCTCGTCCACCTCTCGTGGACGACAGCGATGTTCGTAGCGGCAGCGGCCTGATGGTGTCAAGCGATACAGGCCGATCATGCGTCGACTGAACGGTCCGTGACGCCATCTGCTACCACGATCTCCAGGACCACCGTGCCGATGACCGACGGCAGCCGACCGCGTGCCTGATGACCGTGCACCACGTCGCCGCCCACGGGACCGGCCACCCAGACAAGCAGCTCGTTCCGGACGCGGAGCAGGGGGGTGATGTCCTGCTCCCAGCGGCCCGCGCCGGCCGACAGGAGCGGCAAGCGAACGGCATTGACGATCATCTCGGCGGCACATGCGGGCTGCGTGACGACCAGCAGCACCCGATCGCCCGGTTCAAGCCCCCCGGGACGGCCAAACCGCCGAGTCCAGAGCACGCGGCCGTCCGTGGCCGCCGGTGCGGGCGGCTCCCAGGCGGTCCCCAAATGGATGGAATGGTGGATCGAATGGTGGTGGTCGTGCATAGGTGCCTGCTATACTCTTCGACTCGACACAATCGTCGCACGTTCACGAGTCATCGCCAAACCCCCGCCGAAAACGAAGGAGCCGAACGCCATGGGCAACGCACTTGAATTCACTGACGACAACTTTCAGCGGGAAGTGCTCGACTCCCCGGTGCCGGTGCTCGTCGACTTCTGGGCTCCGTGGTGCGGACCGTGCCGGATGATCGGACCGACCATCGAGGAACTCTCCGCCGAGAACGCCGGATCGTTCCGCGTGGGCAAGGTGAATGTCGACGAGAACAGCCAGCTGGCGATGACCTACAACGTGGCGAGCATTCCCACGATCATGATCTTCCAGGGCGGCCGGCTCGTGCAGCAGTTCATGGGCGTGCAGCCGAAGGCCAAGCTCCAGCAGGCCCTCGATGAGGCCAAGTCGGCCTGACGGACTGTGGTCGCCACGGGCGCCGTCACGACATCGACGCCTCCAGCTCCGGCAACTCAACCGCATCGGCGTCGAAGCTGGCAGGGAGTGCCGTGCCACGCCTGCGGGCCGACGGGGCCGAGAGCAGCCGTGCGAAGGCCCTTTCGTCGACAAAGCCCGAAAGCTGGGCATGCAGCCCCGGCTCGCGGAGCTTTTCCACGGCCTTGGCCTCGATCTGGCGGACGCGTTCCCGCGTCACATCAAAGAGCGTGCCCACCTCTTCGAGCGTGTAGCTGTAGCCGTCGGCCAGACCGAACCGGAGTCGGATGATCTCCCGCTCACGGTAGGAAAGGCCGTCAAGCGCTCGGCCGATGACCGACTTGAGCGACTGCTGGTTGATCTCCTGCAGCGGATCCTCATCCCGCTGATCGCTGACGAAATCACCCACGGCACCGTCATCGCTCTCGCCGAGGGGCTGATCGAGCGAGACGGGCTGCCGCGACATCCGCCAGATGCAGTGGGCCTCTTCGACGGAGAGCCCCGTCAACTCGGCCATCTCTTCGATGTTCGGCTCACGACCATGCCGCTGAACGAACTGCCGCGAGGCGTTGCGAAGCTTCGTCATCGTGTCGACCATGTGCACGGGAACCCGGATCGTGCGGCTCTGGTCGGCGATGGCGCGGGTGATCGCCTGCCGGATCCACCAGGTGGCATAGGTCGAAAACTTGAAGCCTCTGGCGTGCTCAAACTTGTCGACGGCCCGCATCAGGCCTGAATTACCCTCCTGGATGAGGTCCAGGAAGGAGAGCCCGCGATGGCGATACCGCTTGGCAATCGAGACGACCAGCCGCAGATTGCCGGCGGCGAGGTCGCGCTTCGCCGCGTCATACCGCTGCTGCAGGTCTTCGAGTCTGGCGAGCCGTCGTGCGAGCGTGCGTCGGCTCTCCCGCGTGGAGAGCAGCAGCCGGCGATGCTCCAGCTGAAGCGATTCCCGGCTGGCGACCGCGCTGGCCGGCTGGTCGAGCTGCCCACGAACCTCGTCGAGACGCCCGCCGATCGTCCGCAGCTGCTTCAGGAGCGGCGTGAGCCGCTGGATCCGCAGGTGCATCTCCTCGACCAGCCGCACCGCCTTGTTCCGCTGCCGCACGAGCCGCCGCCAGGCCGCCCTGCGTCGCTCCAGCGGCACGCTCCGCGACATGGCGATGCGAAAGAGCCGCGACTTCTCCTGTTCGATGAGCCGGAGGGTGGCGAGGTTGGGACCGAGCCGTTTCAGAAAGCGGGCCTTCTCCTTGGTGTTGGTCACCGCCACCTCGATCGTGCGGTCGAGGCGCACCGTTCCGGCCCGCACCCGTTCGAGGAGGCTGATGGCACCGGCCAGGATGAAGTCGTTGGCCAGCATGGTGTGGCGAAACTTCCGCCGCCACAGCTCGATCTGCTGGGCACTCGAGACCTCGGTGGCTCTGGTGAGCAGCGGGTTGCCACCCATCTGGAGGAGGTAGAGCCGCACGGGGTCGTCGATGCGGGCCGTCGACTTCCTCGGCCGCGCCACGCTGGCAGGCGACCTGACCGCGGACGGCCTCGAGAACGACCTCCTCGGGAGAGACGGCTTCGGCTGGGGCTTTGACGGGTGGGGGTCGGCGCGACGCATGGAGGCTCCTGAGTTCGGGTCCGGTTTCGATACCGGGGAACGGCAACGCTCCTGACACTGGTTGCACGTCCCGCGCCGGGGCAAAGAAAAAACCCTCGAGAGCCATCCGGGCTTAGCTTTCCCCGCGGAAAACCGCGTTTTCCAGCCCCCGCCCCCCGACTGCCGGGCGACGCGGGGTGTCGCCCGCGGGCGACAGCCGACCGCGACGCGTCGTCCGAAGGCAACGCCGTCGGCCAGCGGGCTCAAGATCAGTGGCTCGCCGACACGAAACTGACCACGGGGAGTTGGTCTGCGGTGGCGGTATACTTTGCGCAGTCGGACCACCTGGTCTGGATCGCCTGAAGAGGCGGCCCCGTCCGGTGAACAACCCCCTGCCTGGCTGCAACAGGCTCGGGGAGTGTTTGGGCTCTGATCGTTGTGGTGCTGGGGTTCCAACTCGGTGTTCGGTGTTCGGGTTTCGGTGTTCAGGTTCCGCGGACGGCGGTACGCCGCTCAGGGTGGTGCATGGATGTCGTTCTGCTAGCGGTGATCGGGCTCGTGCTGTTGCTCGGCATCGTTGCCATCGCTATTGGCAACAGGGGCTGGAGCTGGGGCACCGTGGCTGCGGCCATCCTGCTCCTGCTGGCCGCCACGGGCTACCTCTATCTGGCCGCCCGGCTCGCCGAGCGGGAGCGGTCGTGGCGGGAAAAGATCGCCAAGACCCAGACCGAGATCGATCGCATCAACCCTGCCGACGGTGCTGCGAACGGGAAGTCGCTGGCGTCGCTGCGAAACAAGCGAGACCGGTGGGCACGCGCGTTGGCCTTCGTCGACACGTGGCACGGCCGGGCGTGGGACAAAGCGACGCTCACCCCGCCCCGCGACGGCAAGACCGGCACGATCTCGATCGAGATGGCGAGCGAGGAGAGCGAACTCGCCCCGCTCTCCGCGGGCGCCGAAGTCGCGGTGTTCGACAACGCCAACGTCGAGGACGAAGGCCGGTTTCTCGGACTGTTTCGAGTCCAGGCGGTCAAGGCGAACAAGGGCGACGAAAACTGCCTGCTGACCATCGTGCCCGCCGCCACGCCGGCACCACCCAGCGAGCGAGATTCGAAGCTCTGGTCGCGCACCTACGATGAGGTGACCGTCTACGAGAGTCTGCCGGTCGACCGGTGGCTCGCGTTCCACCGCACGCCCGCCGACGCGGCTGGGGCTGCCGCTGAAGATGACGCCGAGGGCACATCCACCAGCCGATGGATGCCTCGGCCGCAGAAAACCTCGGGCGAGGATTCGCTCAAGAGCCTCGAGGAGCAGATGGAAGCCCTCGCGCAGCACGACAAGCAGGTGCCTGAGGACGAATGGCCGCAGCTCGGAGAGAAGCTGCAAGGGGGTGAGATCCTGCCGGGCCGCTACTGGGCAGTCGTCGAGTTCACGAAGAATGTCAAGTTCACGAAGACGGACAAGTTCACCCTGGACGACGCTGGAGCGGCTGAGCCTGGGAGCGAGGACGACGAAGACGTGGGCGCACCGGGCGAGCCAATCGGCGCCGCGATTGGCGACCCTGTTGGCGGGGGCGCTGGCGGCGACGGGGATGTAAGCGGCCCCGAGCCGACTGCCGGCGCGGTCACCAGGCGGTTCAAGCAGAAGCGATTCAAGGAGGGAGAGAAGGCCGAGTTCGACCTGCAGACGGCGCTCGAACTCCAAAACGACAAGCAGTGGGTCCGCATCACGAGCGTGATGGAACGCCGACCACTCTCTGATCCCTTCACGGCGATCCGCGGCACCGCATTCTCCGCGAAGGCTGCGGACGGCCAGCCCGTGCGGGCCGAGGGCATCGACGCCATCCGCCAGGAACTGCTCGTGGAGATGGAATCAATCACCCAAGCCACGATCCGGGTCAAGACCTCGCACGACAACGTTGAAGTGCAGGCCAAAGCGGCGGCGGATGAAAAGCAGCAACTTGACAGCGATTTGACGTCGTGGAGCAAGGACGTGACCGCAGCCACGGAAACCGCCGCGGCCTTCGACGACCGGCTCCGCGCCGCCACGATCGAACTGGCGGCCCTGGAGAACTCGATCGTCCGACTCGGCAAGGAACTGACCCGCGACTGGGCCACCCTCACCGAGAGTGTCGACACCGCCACGCGGTAATACGACTTCGCCTCCTGCGAAGCAGTCATGGATGGAGCCGGGATCGGCGGAAGCTCGACGAGCGTTGGAATTTCGCCCTCCCGAGGCTTGCATTGTCAACACGCCACACGGCGAAAGTCCCCGCGAAGGAGACTTCTGCCGTCCCGGCGCGGGACGTGTTCGGAGAGCCCACCCGGCGGCACCATCGACGATTCCGGGCCCGCTCGGATAGACTTCCACTGTGTTTTGCCCCCCACGGCCCGGAAGCCCCAGCGATGACCAGACTTGCCGCCCGACCGAGCACCACGGCCCACCTCAAAAAGGCCGTTCATCACCATAAGATCACCAGCAAGCGTGGCGTGCTCGAACGCATGTTCACGATGTGGTTCCGCGGCTTCGTCTACAACCAGATCTGGGAAGACCCGCGGGTCGACGCCCAGGCGCTCCAGATCGGCCCGGAGTCGAGCCTGTTCACGATCTCCAGCGGGGGCTGCAACGTCCTCAACTATCTCATTCACAAGCCGAAGCGGATCGTGGCGGTTGACCTCAACCACAACCACATGTCACTCACGCGGCTGAAGCTCGCCGCGATCCAGCACCTTCCCGACTACGAATCGTTTTACAATTTCTTCGGCTACGGCCAGCACGACGACAACCTCGCCAACTACCGCCGCTTTATCCGCGATCATCTCGACCCCCAGACGCGGGCCTATTGGGAGTCGAGCGACTGGCCCGGCAACACGGTCGGCCCCAAGCGGATCAGCTACTTCAAGCGCGGCCTCTACAACCAAGCCAAGCTCGGCCAGTTTTTCCGGGTCGTGCACGGGCTGGCGCGGGGCATGCGTCGCGATCCGGCCCGGCTGCTGAAGGCCCGCACGGTGGCCGAGCAGGAGAAGATCTTCGACGAGACATTCAGCCCCCTGTTCGAAAACAGGCTCGTGCGTTGGATGGGCAGGCAGCCGGTGGCGGTCTATAGCCTCGGCATCCCGCCGAGCCAGCATGCGGCGATGCTCGAGGAGCAGGACAACGACGGCGGCAAGCTGTTCGACATGTACAAGCAGCGGGTCCGCCGCCTCGCCTGCGGCTTTCCGCTCGACGACAACTATTTCGCCTGGCAGGCATTCGGCCGCCGCTACGACCACGAGGGACGCCGGGCGCTCCCCGACTACCTCAAGCGTGAAAACTACGAGACGATCAAGGCCATGGTGCCCCGCGTGGAAACCCACATGGCATCGCTCTCGGATCAACTCGGCGTGGAAAAGCCGGGCAGCCTCAACTGCTTCATCCTGCTCGACAGCCAGGACTGGATGCCGCCGGCAGTGATCGACGACCTCTGGGGCCACATCGCCAGGGTCGGCGGGCCGGGCACGCGGGTGATCTTCCGCACGGCGGGCGAAAAGTCGCCCGTGGATGCGGCGCTCTCGCCCGAGACGGCGGCCCGGTTCGTCGCCCGGGAAGAACTGGCCCGGGAACTGCACCTGCAGGACCGCTCGGCGATTTACGGCATGTTTCACTTGTATGAGATGGTCGGAGGGGAGATGGTTGGAGGACCGACCGCATCATGAGCACCCCCGACACGCTCCCTCCAAACCCCAAAGCGCCGGGTCCTGTGCCGACCAGCCCCGTCGCAATGGGTCCCGTATCGTCGTCCAACAACCGCCGGCAAAGCGGCACCGACCACGCGGCGGCGATGGACCGGATGTATCGGCTCACGCGGCATGTGTACGATCTGACGCGGCGGTATTACCTGCTCGGCCGTGACCGTCTGCTCGAACGGGTCGTCACATCGCCAAACACGGCGACGTTGGAGGTGGGCTGCGGCACGGCCCGCAACCTGATCAAACTGGCGCAGCGGCCTGGCCACGGCCGACTCTACGGGCTCGACGCCTCCCACGAGATGCTGGAGACGGCTGGGCAAAGCATCGAAAAAACGCTGGGAATAACGCCGGGACTTGCGACCTCAGCCGGTGGTGTGCAACCGGCCTCTGGCCAGGCCGGGCGGGAGCCGATTGTGCTGCGGCAGGGGTTGGCGGAGCAACTCGACGCTCAGCGGATGTTCGGGCGGGACGAGCCGTTCGACACGATCTTCTTTTCGTATTGCCTGTCGATGATTCCCACCTGGCCCGGCGCAATCGATGCGGCGATGGCGAATCTCCGTCCGGGCGGCCACCTCCTGATCGTCGACTTCTGGGATCAGAAGGACCTTCCAGGCGTGTTCGCGGCGGGCTTGAAGCGGTGGCTGGCGATGTTTCACGTGCACTACCGGCCGGAGGTGCACGACGCGATCGTTGAATTGGGGACGTCGGGCCGGGGCACGGTGGAATTCGAGTCGGTCGCCCGCCGCTACGCCTACATCGCGAGCATCCAGAAGAACTGATCCGCCTGATGCCTCACGGCAGCAGGAACACGAGCCCCGTGACCGTGGCGGCCTCCACCGCGAAGCCGCGGCAACTGATCGGCACTGCAGGCACCGTCCAGGGCGCACAGTTGCCAGGCCGGTAGTAGCCGAGCGGGTAGACGCACTCCCATGGCAGTTCCACGCCCATCTTGTAGGGCAGCACGGGCAGCGTCACAAAGAAGTGGGCCGCCGAAAAGACGGGGTCAAGAGGCCCGTGCGAATGGCCATACCGCTCCAGGTTCCAATCCTCGAAGTAGAGGGGCTTGTGGCAGTTGCCCGCCGCCTTCCAGGTCATCGTGGTGGTGGCAAACCGCCGCGGCTGAAACGTCTCCCCCTCCAGCCGGCACTCACAGGGATAGTCGCTGCCTGGCCGGCCGCCCACGCGGATGTCGAGCGCAATCGAGGCAATGCCGTCATCCCGCAGGTTTTTCAGCGCTTCCTTGCAGTCTTTCGACTGCTCAGCGCAGGCATTCTTCGCGGCATCCTTTTCCTTCGGAGTGTCTGTCTTTTGAG
>CAYSPN010000872.1:0-3132 GCA_964432895.1 uncultured Candidatus Kuenenia sp. | reverse complement strand
ATCGCGTTGGCAGTCAACGCGATCCGCATCACGTTGACCGGCGTGATGTACACGATCGATCCGGCGATTGCTGAAAAAATATTCCACGACTGGGCGGGCTACTTCATGATGCCGCTCGCCCTGGGAATGCTCTATGTCGTGCAACAATTGCTGTCCAAAATATTTGTGCCGGAAACGGCATGGCTGGCCCCTGTCGTCCCGCTGGGAACGACGGTCGACGGCGGCAGCCGCCATCGACCGGGTGGGCGAACAGCGGTCGGCCCGATGTTTCAGGGCGGGATTCGCCCTTCGGGACGGAAGGTCGACGCTGTCGGCCATGGAGATGATACGACAGGGTAGACTCTGAGTGTGTCGGAGTAGGGTGTGTCGGAGGCGGCGTTGTCGTGACGCGTGGCGGACGTGCCACGGCATCGCGGCGGCGTGGTGCTTCAGCACTGGCGAATAGGCCATATGAGCGATCCCACCACAGTCATGGACGAGCAAACGGCCCCGGCAAGGGCGTCGGCGGGGACGCTTGTCGTCCGCGACGGCAGAGATGGTGCGATTGCACAACTCCAGCCCCAGGGGCCGATGCTGCCGCAGAGCGGAAGCGAGCACGCGGCGGTCGGGGTCGACTACGTCCGTTTGGTGCATGCGTTCCGTCGCCGTTGGCTGCCGGCCGCGGCGCTGGGACTGTTTCTGGGCCTGCTGGCAGCCGTGCCGGCGTGGATCTTCATGCCCCGTGGGTACGAGGCCGTGGCCTGGCTTCGGGTGCGCGACAAGGGGGGCATGCTCAGCCGCGGCCGCGACAGCGCCGAGTACGAGTCGTACAAAAAGACCCAGTTGCAGCTGATGAAGAGCCCCTATGTGTTGCAGGCCGCGCTGCGGAAACCGGGGATCGAGGACCTGGAGACGCTCCGCGAGGCAGGGGCCGATCCGATCGGCTGGCTGTCCCGCGGGTTGATGGTTTCCGCGACGCCGGAGTCGGAGGTCGTGCAGGTTCGCTTGCGGGGCAAGAACGCGGAAGACGTCGCCAAGATTCTCAACGCAGTGACCACGTCGTTTCTCGATGACGTGGTCAACAAGGAGCGCACTGAGCGACTGGGCCGGCGGGATGCACTCGAGAAAAAATTCAAGGAAAACATGTCGGAATTGCGGAGCCGCCGCGAGACGCTCAACAACCTGGCGCGTACGTTGGGCACACGGGACAGTTCCGAGGTGGCCACGCAGCGAGGCCTCCTGATGGATCACGTGGGCACCCTGCGGGGACTGCTCGTGCACACGCAGCGAGACATCGCCGCCATCGATGCCGAATTGTGGATCGCCGAAGCACGTGAGAGCGGCGAGATCTCGCCGGAGGAAGCGTTGCCCGAGGAGATGATCGAAGCCACGCTGTCGCGAGATCCCCAGATCGCCGAGTTGAATGACCGGCTGGCCAGCATCGACGAAGCGATCTCTTTTCAGGAGGAGCGGAGCGCCCGTGCCCGCAGCGAGCCGGCCGTGCGGAGACTGCGGGCGCAGGGGCAGGAGTTGGCCGTGCGCATCGAGAGCCGGCGACGCCAACTTCGCCCGGCGATCGTCTCCCAGCTCATGGCCGAGGCGATCGGACGGCGGTCGGAAACACCGGTCGTGCTCCGGAAACGACGGGAGATGCTGGTCAAAACCCTCGAAGACACATCGAAGGAGTTCGACAAGCTGTCCAAGGAAGTGACCGAGCTTGGCAAGGCCAATGCGGATATGGACGCGAGAAAAGTCGAGCTCGAGCACCTGCAGAAGGTCACCGATCAGATCGGCATCGAGCTTGAAAGCACGGCGATCGACCTCAACATGCCCAATCGCGTGACCCTGATCGAGCCGGCGGGTGTGCCGCAGGGAAACGACAGGCTTTTTCGTGTCGCGCTCACGCTGCTCGCGGGGATGGCCGGAGTCACGCTCGGTGGCGGAGGGATCGTACTGAGGGAGTATCTTCGGGATCACGTCAACGTGGCCGACGACGTGTCGCGGCGCGTCGGCGTGAGGGTGCTCGGCACGTTCCCGCTTGCTTCCAGGCTTGGGAAGCGACAGGACCAGGGGGCCGTGATGGCGGAACGCGGCGACACGATCAGGACGCTCATCGCCCAGGTCGGCCGTGAGGCGCCCAAGGTAATCCTCGTCACGAGTGCCGTCGAACGAGAGGGCAAGACAACGTGTGCCGCCCAGCTTGCGGCCAGCCTCGCCCGCGCCGACAAGCGCACCCTGCTCATCGACGGTGATCTGCGCCACCCCGGCGCGCACGTGGCACTGGGGTTGGAATTGCGGGCTGGACTGCCGGAACTGCTCCGGGGCGAGATTGGCAACGACGAAGCCGTGCAACCCACCAGCATCGAGGGGTTGTTCGCCGTAACAGGCGGCACCTGCGACTATGCTGCGATCTCGGCCTTGTCGCGGCCGGAACTGGCCAGAATCATCCAGGGATTTCGTGATTCGTTCGACCACATCGTGATCGACGCGGGCCCCGTGCTGGACGTGTCGGATTCGCTGCTGCTGGGCCAGCAGAGTGATGCGGTGATCCTATCGACCATGCTCGACGTGAGTCGCGTGCCGCAGGTGACAGCCGCCGTCGAACGGTTGAGGTCGGTCGGGGGGCGGTTGTTGGGTGTCGTCGTGCACGGCGGTGCCGCGGCCCCGTCACGGAGGCGGTCGGCCCTGTCGTTGCCGGCGTGACTGTGGGCGTCATCGGGAGCGGCATGGCACCGAAAGGTGAATCGAGGCACTTCGTATGAGAGCAACCAGCGGCATGGTGACGGCGATTGCAGCCGCCGTGGTGGTCATCGGCGCGACCTACCTGCAGGGGCGGATGACGGACCGCTGGAGCGGTCGAAACGTCGCGGCGGAACTGCAGCAATCTGCGGAACTTTTGGAACGGCTGTTTCCCACCAAGGTCGGTGACTGGGAGGCTGTGGAAGAGCTGGCATCCAGTCCCGAGGAGTTGGAGCGAGCGGGGGCCGTCGGTCACATTTCGCGTGCGTACCTGAATACGAAATCAAAGGCGAGGCTGTCGACGTTCGTGGTCTGTGCCACGCCCCATAATGCCTCTGGGCACACCCCCGACCGCTGCTATCCAGGGGCCGGCTTCGAGATCGCCGAGACGGAGCACCGGCTGACCGTTCCCCT
>CAYSPN010000871.1:0-2100 GCA_964432895.1 uncultured Candidatus Kuenenia sp. | reverse complement strand
GTGGCCGCGATCCTCGCCACGCTCGACGTGCTCCGCTCGCTTGCCGACGTGGCCCGCTCGCGGGGCTGGGTGCGTCCGGAGATCACTGAGGACGGAGACCTGTTCGTCGAGGCGGGCCGCCATCCGGTGCTCGAGGATCTGTTGCCGGCGGGCACGCTCGTGGCCAATGACTTGATGCTGGCGGCGTTGCCGGCCGCCGTTGCGAACCCGGCGCCGGCGATCCTGCTCGTCACCGGCCCCAACATGGGCGGCAAGAGCACGTTTATTCGGCAGGCTGCGCTCGTGGCCGTGCTGGCGCAAGCCGGCAGCTTCGTGCCGGCGAAGCGAGCCCGCGTCGGCATCGTCGACAGGCTCTTCGCGCGGATCGGCGCGGGCGACGACCTCGCCCGCGGCGCGAGCACGTTTCTCGTGGAGATGTCGCAGACCGCGCGGATCCTCAACCGGGCCACGCCGCGGAGCCTCGTGATCCTCGATGAGGTGGGCCGGGGCACGAGCACCTTCGACGGGCTGGCGATCGCGCAGGCCGTGGTGGAGCACCTGCAGGGCAGAATCGGCTGCCGCACGCTGTTCGCGACGCACTATCTCCAGCTCGCGGCACTCGACCGGTTGGCGGGAGTGAGCAACGTGCAGGTGCTCGTGAAGCAGCACCGCGACCAGATCGTGTTTCTCCACCAGGTGGTGCCCGGCGCGGCCGACAAGAGCTGGGGCGTGCACGTGGCCCGGCTGGCGGGCGTGCCGGAGCAGGTGATCGAGCGGGCCCGCGACCTGCTGCTCGGCTTCGAGGCCAACGGGGCGGCCTCAGGCCAGACAGCGGCCAAGCCGCGTCGCAAGGCTGAGCCGGCCGACCAGCTTTCGCTCTTCGGCGAGTAGCACGGCGTCCTCATCCAAGCCCACTCTTCATCCAAGCCCGCAGCGCAAGCAAGGGAATGCGGGCGGACGCCACCCCCACGGACCACGCAACGCGGATTCCCTCGCTCGCGCGTCGGGCTTGCATGGGAACCGCTACGACGTCCAACCCCGCAGCGCAAGCAAGGGACACATGTGATACCGCCTCACTCCCATCCAACCCCGCAGCGCAACCAAGGGACGCATGTGATACCGCCTCACTCCCATCCAAGCCCGCAGCGCAAGCAAGGGAATACGGGCCGACAGCACCAACGTCGTTCACCCCGCGCACGCGTTCATCTTGTCCCGCGGCGTGCCGGCTCCCACGACTTCCGGTGTCGGCTTCGAAAGCGGCACCACGTCGGCATCGGAGCCCACCGTGACGGCGATCCGCTTGTAGGCCGGTGTCCGCGAGAGCGGATCGGCCGCCTTCGGCACGAGCACGTTGCTCTCGGGGTAATACATCGCCACATTGCCCGGCCTGATCTGGTCGAAGGCCGACACGATCTGCCCCCGCATCTCCCCCGCACTGCTGGCGATCCGGCACTTCCCGCCGGCCGAGAGCCCCAGCCGCCGAATGTCATCGGGGTGCATGAGCACGATGTCTCGCCGCGTCTGGTTGCGGTAGAGATCCTCTTCCTCGTAGACGACCGTGTTGAACTGCCCTTCGCTGCGAATCGTCATCAACTGCATGCCATCGGGCACACCGGGCAGATCGTGCACGAAGAGGTGCGCCCTGCCGTCGGCCGTCGGAAAAGCCGGCCTGTCGATCGTCCGACCCGGGATCGAAAACTCCTTCTTCGTGCGGTCGATCGCCGCGATCTCCTCCAGACCCGGCACGATCTTCGCGATCGCCTCGCGGATCGTGCTCGTGTGCGACATCTCCCGCCAGTTCACCGGGCTCGTGCCACCGGCCGATGGGGCGTCGCCGAGCACCCGCAGGGCCAGGTCGGCGATGATCTCCACTTCGCTCCGCGGGCCGACATGCCGCGGCTTGCCGCCGTCGGAGAGGCGGATGTAGCTGAACATGCTCTCCTGCGTGGAAGGCTCCGGCTCCTCGTCTCGGGCCAGCACCGGCAGGATGATCGTCTCCTCAGCGCCCGTGCCCCAGGCGTGGCCCGTGTTGAGTGACGTGCTCATATAGACGACCGTGTCGATCTTCTCCATCGCCCGTTTGGCATAGCTCGCCTCGGGGCTTGCGCCATAGAGGTTGCC
>CAYSPN010000870.1:0-2455 GCA_964432895.1 uncultured Candidatus Kuenenia sp. | reverse complement strand
TCGGCCCTGCCGGCGGAGGATCGGCGGATCCTGGAGGAGCACGCCGCGCTCGTCCGCGGGTTCGAAAAGGAGATGGCGAGCCACCACGCGGAGGTGTCGCACGCCGTGCCGGTGCTCGAGCAGGGCATCGTCGAGCAGAACGACCAGATGCCGAAGATCAGCCGGATGCAGATTGAAATGGTGGTGGCGTCGCTGGCCGCCGACTTCACACGAGTGGCCAGCCTGCAATACACCAACTCGGTCGGCCAGCCACACATGAAGTGGCTTGGCATCGAGGAGGGGCAGCACGACCTGTCGCATGAGCCCAATTCCAACGAAGCCGCCCAGGAAAAGCTCACCAAGATCAACACCTGGTATGCCGGCGAGGTGGCCCACCTTGCCAAGCGCCTCGCCGAGACACCCGAACCGGGTGGTCAGGGCTCGTTGCTCGACCACACGACGATCCTCTGGACGAACGAACTGGGCGAAGGCAACTCCCACTCGCTCGACGACATTCCGTGGCTGATGGTAGGCAACGGCCTCGGCTTCACGATGGGCAGGGCCCTCGATTACAAGGGCGTGCCACACAACCGGTTGCACCTCGCGATTGCCCACGCCATGGGGCACACGGGGCTCGTGCGATTCGGCAACCCCGACTACTGCGGCGACGGCCCGCTCACCGGACTGGCCTGAGCAGCTTTTTCCCTGGGCCGGCTCCAAGGGCATCCGGTTTTGGCGCATAATGTCGAGACTCACCCCCCTAGGAGTTTTGTCATGCGCCGTGTCTTCCAATGCGTGCTGTCCGCCGCCCTGTTCGTTTGGCTGCCTGCTGCATTCGCTGCGCCCACGGGCAACCCCGCCTACACCGATCCTGCCAAGACCGATGCCGACTTCCCCTTCCAGGGCGAATACGCCGGCACGGTCACGCATGACGGCCAGCCGGTGCCGTTCGGCGTGCAGGTGGTGGCGCTCGGCGACGGGAAGTTCGACGTTGTCGCCTATCCAGGTGGTCTCCCAGGCGATGGCTGGACGCCGCCGAACAAGATCAAAGGCACGGGCACGCGTACGGGTGAGGGCGACGCCGCCGTCGTGAAGGTGGAGGCCCTCGATTGGGGCGGCAACAAGCGCACCGGAGAACTCCGTGACGGCTCGATCGTCGTGCTCTCCGATTCGGGGAGCGAGATTGCCAGACTTCCCAAAGCCAACCGCAGCAGCGCGACGCTGGGCCAGAAGCCGCCGGAGGGCGCGATCGTGATTTACGACGGCATGGGCACCAGCACCGACACATCTAAGCTCGTCGATGGCCGTGTCTCCGAGGATGGCCTGCTGATGGAGGGCGTGACCACGAAGGACAGCTTCGGCGACGCCCTCTGGCACATCGAGTTTCGCCTGCCCTACCAGCCCAAGGATCGCGGGCAGGGGCGCGGCAACAGCGGTGCGTATGTCATGGGCTCCTACGAAACCCAGATGCTCGACAGCTTCGGCCTCGAGGGGAAGGACAACGAGTGCGGCGGCATCTACAAGGCTGCGGCTCCTTTCGTGAACATGTGCCTGCCGCCACTCACCTGGCAGACCTACGAGATCAACGTTACCGCACCGCGGTTCGAGGGGGACAAGAAGGTGGCCAATGCCCGCATGACCGTGACCCACAACGGCACCGTGATCCACGACAACATCGAGGTGCCGACACTGACTCCTGGCGGCCCGCTCAAGCAGGAGGCGACGAAGGGACCGCTCCACCTCCAGAACCACGGCAACCCGGTTCGCTACCGCAACATCTGGGTGCTGCCCAAGTCGTGAAGCCGGCGTCGCCTGATTCCCGTGGGATATCGTCGGCACGGTGCCCATGCACCGTCTGCCCGCTGCTTTGTGACGACATCCTGATCACTGCCGATGGCGTGGAACGGGCGTGCGACCACGGCAGCCAAGCGATCCGTGAGGCACTCGCCAACGACGAGCGGCAGGCTGCACGGCCCGCCGAGGCGTGGGAGAACGGCCGATTGCACGACCGCGAGACGGCGATAACGCACGCGGCATCGATGCTCTCCACGGCACGTCGCGTGCTCGTGACAGGTCTGGCGAGCGCGACGCTCGAGGCGATCACGGTGGCCTGCGATCTCGCCGAAACACTCGGCGCCGCGATCGACGCCGGCCTGCCTGAATCGGCGAGAGCCGCCGGGCCCACGATCGCGCGGGCCGGCGAGGTGACCGCTGTCTGGGAAGAGCTTCGTGATCGTGCCGATCTCGTCATCTTCTGGTGCTGCGATCCATTCGAATCGCATCCGCGTTTCATCGAGCGATTCGTCACGCCCCCGCTGGCCGACGGCCGTCAGCGTCGGACGATCGCGATCGGCCCCGACAGTGTCATGCCCGACGCGTCGACGCACCGTCACCTGCCGCTTTCCCGCGACCTCGCCGTCGAGGCAGCCCGCTGGCTGCAGATGCGGATCGCCGGCCGGCACCCGACGCTCACCGA
>CAYSPN010000869.1:0-3105 GCA_964432895.1 uncultured Candidatus Kuenenia sp. | reverse complement strand
CGACAAGCCGCTGCTGGCCCAGTGTGAGGTAGCCAGCGGAAACGCGGTGGAGCACCGCCGTGAGTGCGATCGGCTGCAGGCGGCACTTGCCGCCTGGGGGTGCGGTCAGGGAGCCTCGCAAGTGCCGTGGGATTGGGCTGGGTATAGCTGCATCCTGGCCCCGTGCTAAGGCCCTGAGAGACGCCAAAGCCAATGTCCGGTCGTAAAAAAATCGGCGTGCTGACGTTTCACCGCTGCATCAACTATGGTGCCTACTGGCAGGCCCGCTGCCTGGTGGAAGGGCTCCGGACCATGGGGCACGATGCGGTGCTCCTCGATCACCGCTCCTGGCGTGTCGCCATGCGGGAATTGACGTGGGGGCTGTGGCCGGTCTCTCCCGACTTCATTCCGCCGCTGGACTACCTGCGGTATGCCCGCAAGGAATGGGCATTCTGTCGAGCGATCTCGCGGCTGCCACGATCGCGTCCATTCTCTCTCGAACGGCCCGCCGGGATGGAACACCATGATCTGGTGCTGGTGGGAAGTGACGAAGTCTGGTCGCCCAAGCATGCCTGGTATGGGACGTGCCCGTTTTTTTACGGCGAGGGCGTGCGAACCGATTGCCTTGCCGCCTACGCGACGAGTTTCGGAGGCTACTCTGCGTCCAAAGGGCTCGATGCCGTGAGGGCCGAACGGTTGCGTTCGTTCGACGCGATCTCGGTGCGGGACGAGAACTCGCGATCCATCGTGCGCGAGGCGATCGGAAGAGACGTGCCAATTGTTCTCGACCCCTGTCTCCACTTTCCGATCCATGCCGCTCCGGTTCGCCATCCGCCGAGATCGCCATACGTCGCCGTGTATGGCTACCGATTCAGCGAACCGTTCGTCCGCTCCGTGCAGGCGTGGGCACGGACGCATCGGCTGCCGATCATCAGCATCGGCTATCGCAACGGCTGGGCGGACCGGAATTGGTTGACCGCCGGACCGGATGACTTTGCCCATTTCATGGCGGGCGCACGCGCCGTGGCGACCAACTTTTTTCACGGCTGCGTGTTCGCTCTCCGACACGCCATCCCATTCGTATGCGAGATGCTGACGGATCGTTCGATCAAGGTGCAGAATCTGACGACGAGCGTGGGGGCTGAGCGACACCTCATGACGCGGGAGTCGTCGATGGCGGCCTACGATGAGCGGTTGAGCCAGCCGCTCGATCCCCTCATTCTGCGTCGCGTCGACGAACTCCGCGTGGCGTCCGCCGCCTATCTCGAAAGCGTGCTGTCGTGAGCCAGGTGGCTTCGCCGTGTGGTAGCATCTTTCGGATGGCTGCCTTCGATCCAGACCGCTATTCCCGTCAGGTGCGTTTCGCGTCGCTCGGCCCCGCAGGGCAGGCGAGGCTTGCCGGAGCCCGCGTGGCCATCGTCGGTTGCGGGGCGCTTGGCAGCGTGGTCGCGATGACGCTCGTGCGGGCGGGTGTTGGCTTCGTGCGGATCATCGATCGCGACGTTCCCGAACTCTCGAACCTGCCGCGGCAGGTGCTCTTCGACGAGGCTGATGTGGCCGCCGGTGTGCCGAAGGCTGCGGCCGCAGCCGCGCATCTGCAGCGGATCAACTCCGCCGCGACAATCGAGCCGGTAGTGGCCGACCTCACGCCCATGAATGCGGAGGCGATCCTGGGCGGGGTTGACGTTGTCGTGGACGGTACCGACAACTTCGAGGCCCGGTTCATCGTCAATGAATATTGCTGCCGGCATGGCATCCCGTGGGTGTACGGCGGGGCGATCGGAGCCGAGGGCCGTGTCCTGACCGTGCTCCCGGGCACAACAGCCTGCCTGCGGTGCCTCATCCCCGAGCCGCCGGCTCCCGGCGTGATGCCGACATGCGACACGGCGGGCGTCATCGGTCCTGCAGCGATCGTGGTGGGTGCCGTCGAGGCTGCCGAGGCGATCAAGCTGATCGTCGGGGTGACGGAAGGCATGGGCAATCGGTTGCTGGTATGCGAACTCTGGGAGGGTGTCTGGCGGACGATCGATCTCTCCGCGCTCGGTGAGCAGGGCTGCGCGACCTGTCGCACAGGAGATTTTCCCTGGCTCGAGGGCAGGATGGGCGCCCAGGCAGCGGCGATCTGTGGCCGCGACGCCGTGCAGGTGGCGGCGGCTCGGTCCGGGGGCGTCGATCTGGCCGCACTGGCGACGCGGCTTGAGGCCTTCGGGGCCGTGACGGCAAATCCCTGGCTGGTTCGCGCCGATGTGGAGCCGGGGATTCAGCTCTCCGTGTTTGCCGACGGCCGGGCGATCGTGGCAGGTACGCGAGACGAGTCCAAGGCCCGCGCGATCGTTGCCCGTTATGTCGGCGCGTGAGGGGCGGGGAAATGGGGACGGGATGTGCAGGCGACCCGCATTCCCTTGCTTGCGCTGCGGGCTTGGATGAAGAGGAGGTCCCATGCAAGCCCGAAGCGCGAGCGAGGGAATCCGTATTGCGGACCCAACAAAAGGGCAGCAATCCTGAAATCAACGAATGAGACGCGCAACTGCTGTGCCGAATACGAATGGTACGGGAGCGAATTTCGGTCAGCCGCCGGTCGCCGCTTCCATGATCTTCTGCTCCGTGGCTTCGGCCCGCGGAAATTCCGCGGTCAGCCGGCCTTCGGCCAGCACGATGATCCGATCGGCGAGCGTGAGCAGTTCCGGCAGTTCGCTCGATGTCAGGATCACGCCGAGGCCTTCTCGGCAGAGCCGGTCGATGAGCGCGTAGAGTTCAGCCTTCGCGCCCACGTCGATGCCGCGCGTGGGATCGTCGAGCAGCAGGATCGTCGGTTTCGTGAGCAGCCAGCGGCCGATGATGCACTTTTGCTGGTTGCCGCCGGAGAGGCCGGTGATGGCGGCATGGGGCCCCGGTGTCTTCACGCCCGTGTCACGAATCGGCGCGGCGACGAGCGATTCCTCGCGCCGGCGCGAGAGCAGGCCGTAGCGGAGGGCGTCATCGAGGCTGCAGAGGCTCACGTTGCCTGCCACGTCGAGATCGGGAAACAGCCCGAGTCGCTTGCGGTCCTCCGTGACCATCGCGATCCGGGCGTCGCAGGCCTCTCGCGGATGTCGAAAGCGGACAGGACGTCCCTCCAGCCGGATC
>CAYSPN010000868.1:0-1953 GCA_964432895.1 uncultured Candidatus Kuenenia sp. | reverse complement strand
GCCGGGTGGTGCTCCTGTCGGACAAGACCGACAAGGACCTCCACCGGGCGCTCCACAGCATCAACGGCGGCGAGCAGGTGTCTGGCGACTACTGAGACAGGAGATTCTCTCATGCTTCGATCGAATTGTTGTCACGTCCATGCCTGCGGCTCGACGAGCGAGGGGCAACCCCGCTGGATCGCTCTGGTCGCCGTGCTACTCGTCGTCGCGGCCACTCCATCCGCCCATGCCCACGACACCTGGCTGCAGGCCACGCCGCGGCTCGTGCGGCCCGATGACGTCGTGCATGTCGATCTCTTTCTCGGCAACCACGGCAACGATCACCGCGACTTCAAGGTGGCGGGCAAGCTCGGCTCGCTCGAGGGCGTGAAGATCGACGTGATCGGCCCCGACGGCCGCACGACCGATCTCGTGCCCGACATGGTGGACCTTGGCTACGCACCGAAGGAAGGCTTCTGGTCGGGCCGGTTCGTGCCCGCCACCGAGGGGCTGCATTGTGTGGCCCATTTCCGAGAAGGCGTCCGCCATGGGGCGATGGGGTTCAAGGGAGGGAAGACCTACGTGCTCGCCTCCGAGTCGCTCGACAGTCCGGCCAAGCCGCCCGCCACGCTGCCTGAGCCGCTCGGCCATCCGCTCGAACTGGTCCTCGAGAGCCATCCCGTGCTCGGGTGCGGTGCCGGCAGGCCGATCGAGGTGAAGCTGCTCTTCAACGGCCGGCCGCTGGCCGACCACGTGGTGTCGTTCATCCCTCGCGGTGCGACGCTTGCCGAAGGCTTCGACCCGAATCACGAACGAAAGACCGACTCGGATGGCCGGTGCCGCTACACGCCGAAGGAGGGCACCTTCGTGCTGGTCGTCGCGCACCACGTCGATGCCGAGCAGAAGGGGGAGGGCTACGAGAAGGCTGCCTACGCCGCCACGCTCGTACTCGACGTGCCGCAGCGGTGCCCGTGCTGCGACGGGGAGTGAAAAAGGGGACGCAGCTGTTTTGCCGGTCCGCTTTCCCTTGCTTGCGCTGCGGGCTTGGATGGAGAACAGGCTTGGATGGAGAACGGGCTCCCATGCAAGCCCGACGCGCCAGCGAGGGAATCCGCGTCAGCGAACGAATCGAGCCGCCAGCGCGATCGCGGCGGTCTCGACGCGGAGGATGTGGGGCCCAAGCGAGATGCGGATGACCCCCGCACGGTCGGCGGTGGTGAGTTCCTCGTCGGTGAATCCTCCCTCGGGGCCAATCAGGGTGACGATCTCCGTGGCTGTCGTAGGCACGGCTGCGGCATCGAGCGGCCTGCCACCGGGATGGGCGATCATCACGCAGGCGCCAGCGGGCACCTCGGCCAGGAGTCTGTCGAGCGGGCGGCCCGCCGCGATCTCCATGAGTGTGTTGCGGCCGCACTGCTTGCAGGCCTCGATCACCACCCGCTCGAGCCTCGCCTGCGCGGAGGCGGTCGCCTCCGCCACGCCGCGGGTCGTCTCCAGCGGCACGAGCCGCGACGCTCCCAACTCTGTGAGCTTCTCGACCATCCACTTCTGCCGGTCGCCCTTGGGGAGCGCGACGGCGAGCGTGAGCGGGATGCCATGCGTGGGGGAATCGACCCGTGGCTGGCCGGCGTCGAGTTCCACGCGATCGCGTCCGATCGCGGCCACCCGTGCCGGCCACTCGTGGCCCCTGCCGTCGAAGAGCGACACGGTATCGCCGATCTTCGCGCGGAGTACACGCGTGAGATGGCGGGCCTCGTCGCCCTCGAGGAGGGCGCGGCTTTCGGTCGGCTGCGTCGTGATGAAGAACCGTTCGCTCATCGAGTCTTCTGCGGACAGGCTGACGGTTTTGCGGGGAAAACTTCGTCCTGACGTGGGGCACCGCTGCCGCTACACTCCCGCCATCATGTCACGCGACCACTGGAAATTCACCGGGGCACCCTTCGACGGCGGACTGGAGCCGGCCACCTTCCATAC
>CAYSPN010000867.1:0-2949 GCA_964432895.1 uncultured Candidatus Kuenenia sp. | reverse complement strand
CCCGACTGGATCGACGTGCCATTGGCCGCGATCGAGGCGGCGGTGGCTACGGTGGACCGGAACCACGCTTGGCCGGCGTCCCGTCCTCGTTGACCGCCACGTCGAAGATCCGCAGCGAGTCGAGCCACCGCATCATCTCGTCGTTCTTGAACAGCCGTGGCACCGTTGTGCCCGCCTCCAGGTGTCCGTAATACAATTCCGCCTCGCCATGCTCGCGGTCGCCGATCCGGCTGGTCACCTTCACGACGGACCCCATCTCGGAGAGTTCGACGATCTCCGCGAGATACTCGATGGTGTCGCCTGGAACTGCTTCGAAGGCCAGTCGCACGCCGCCCACCTTCGCCAGAACCACCTGACGGCGGTAATCGAGGGCATCGGCGACGAGCAGCCCCGCCGTCTGCGCCATTCCCTCGAGCACGAGCGTCGCCGGCATCATCGCCGCACCGGGAAAATGGTCGTGCAGGTGCTCCTCAGCCAGCGTCACCGCCTTGACGGCCCGTGCGCGTCGGCACCGGACAAATTCCGTGTATCGGTCGATCCAGAACCAACGCATAGGTATTGCCACTCCAGTGTTGCGAAATCGTCGGCCGGGTCGATCAGCTCTTCCGCTCCTGCACATGAACGCTCGTGGTGAGGACGAGCGGGATCGGCTTGCGGGGATAGTGCACCTCGATGGCCGCGGCCTTCCATCGACCTTCTCCCGCACCCAACGTCAGGGGCACCTCCCACTCGGGGCCGTTCCCCGCCACCGCCGTTGGGAGCCACTTCGCGTTGCGGAAATCCCGCGTGGCCGACTCCGCCTGCCAGAGCACAACCTTTTCCGGTTGCGTGGCTACATGCAGCACGCAGGCAACGCCGTCACCGACTGGAGCAAACCGCCACCGGACATCGGGCAGAGGCTCATCTCCGGAAACGTGCCGCCCCATGGCGATCACCAGCCCGGCCCAGCGCTGCATCGGAATACCATGGCCCGCATTCGGACAGTACGACACCCAGCACGGTCCCGGCAGGTCGCCACGGTAGAGGTCGAGCGATCCGAGCGGCCAGTAGGGATCGTTCGTGCCCAAGGAAATCAGCTTCGGCGCCGTCAGCCTTTCGCGGTAACTGAAGGGATCGACGATGCCGATCAGCTCACGGCCGCGGGGAGTGCCGAGCAGCTTCTCGATTCCCCGCGATGAGTAGTCGGTGAGTCTGTCCGACAGCCCGCCGAAGCTCTGCACCTGCAGCCGCAGGTGGCGGTCCATCGACAGCATGTCGATCACCTGTGGCACGACGCCCACAACGCGGGGATCGATCGCCGTGGTCAGCCAACTCGTCCAGCCGCGCTTGCTAGCGCCGGTGACGACGAAGCCCTCGACGCCCAGCCTCCATTCGGTCCGCGCGATCTCGACCGCCGCGTCCATGGCCGCGACGGCGGCCTTCACCATCGGCAGGAGCAGGGGCCAGGTGGGGTCGCCGGTCTTGGCATACTCCACGAACGAGTGGGCGATGAGGCCATCCTCCATGAGCCCGCCGAACATCGGCTGGTAGGGCACCTGCCTGATCACCGCAACTGGCAGTCCCGCCGCATCGGCCGCTTTCGCAGCAGCTTTCACTGCGTCAGACGGGCCGGCGTCTGACGCGGGCAGCTTCTGCGAGGAGCCGCCGTCGATCCAGAGCAGCATCGGAACGCCGCCGGTGCCGCGGGCCGCGACGACGTTTGTGGGCACGTAGAGAGAAAACTCGTGCGTCCACTCCACGCCCCGCCACCGCTGGCTCACGAGCCGGAATGTCCGCCATGTGCCACCGGCGAGTTCGCCCTGCGACACGGGCTCACAACGTGTGGCGGCATCGGTGGCATGGACATACTCCGCGAGTGGACCTGTGGCACGCGGTGCATCGCCACGCTTCGCCTCCGCTGGCGGCACGGCTTCAGCCACACTCGCGTTGCCCTGGGCCACCGCGTTGCCTCCTGCCAGCGAGAGTGTCGCGGCAGCGAGACCGCCGACCGCAAACTGCCGGCGCGGCAGCCGCGGACCGGCAAGATGAACTGGCACGGAGGATGGATCAGTCGCCGACACGCAGGGCCTCAAATTCACGGATGTGGTGGCACATATACATTCCGGCGATCCGCTGGGCGGTCTCGAGGAGCCTGTCGCGGACATCCTCGGGCTCGAGCACCTCGACCATGTCGGCCAGGCCAAGCAACTGCGGGACCATCTCGTCGTCCCAGGCCCTTTGAATGTCGAGGACCACGCTGCCATCGGCCTGCTGGCGGACCTTCTGCCGTGGATGAAACGGCTTCTCGCAGGCCCAGCGAGCTCGCGGCGGCTTCACGCGGATCCGATACCGTCGAGGCGGCTCGGTCGAGCGGAAGATCGTGATGCTGTCGGCGAGGAGCGACTCGACGGGCTCGGCCGACCGGGTGAACGTCCGCGACGTGGGCTTTGCCTCGGCCACGCGATCGAGCTTGAAGAACCGCACTGCATCGTCGGACTCCGCGGTATCGCGGCCCTGAGCCTCGTTGGCCTGCTTCGCGGCGTCCTTCTGCTGCTTCGCGGCACGGGCTGGCTTCTCGGCCGTCGCTGCGACCCGGTATCCGGCGATGTAGACGCTGCCGTCGTAGAGGACGAGCGCCTCCGGTCGGATCGTGTATTTCTTCGGCTTTTGGTCAGCGAGGCTCGTGTAGCGGATCTCGAGTTCCACGGTATTGCGTATGGCGCGGTTGATCGCGTTGAGCGCGCGTGAGCGATACTTTGCAGCGACGGGTTTGGGATGAACAAGCAGGCCTTCCTTGTGGGCCTCGACGTAATCCAGCAACTGCGGCGTCGCCACCTGCTCGAGCTTCGCGATCAGCTGGCTGATGCCCCGCCAGTAGAACGTGCCGGCCAGTGGCGTGAGAAAGTCGCGGGCCACTGCCAACGAGAGCAGTTCCGGCAGCGAGATGGCCGGGATTTTGAGTTCGTCCGC
>CAYSPN010000866.1:0-3251 GCA_964432895.1 uncultured Candidatus Kuenenia sp. | reverse complement strand
CCGTAGCAGAATCCGCCGGCGACGAGCATGCCGCAGCCGGCGAACCAATGCGGCCCGACAGCACCGGCCTAATCACCCCCCGGACAAGTTAAAAACTTGCCGCCACGAGCGAACAGCACGTATCGTGCCGAACACTACTGGTTGCGTCCCCTTTTCCCTTTTCCCCCGTGGCGGCAAGTTTTCAACTTGTCCGTGTCCCCGGCATCGACTCCACCAGTTGAAAACTCGTGGCCACGGGCTGGAAAGAAAAGAGCTGCGTCCCAGTAGAGTTCGGCAACTGGCTCTTCGGCAACTGCGACGGGCATGCGAAAAATCGGTCGTTGCTCTTCAGCCCGACGGATGGCGTACTCTACGGCTCGCTCGACCGCCATCTGGCAATGAGTCTCGGCGAACAATTCGACCCGGGTCACGTTCTGAGGGGGGATCTCGCGGCATACGCGCACCAGCTGGGCATCGGCCCGCGCCTGGTCGATGCCATCGTCGAGGAATTCATCGCGGTGGGGCCGCAACGGTTCGACGAGGCCGTCACCGAATTCGTCGAGCAGCATGGCGATTCACCTGTTGTGGAAAGCATGAAGCTTCAGTTCGCAAAGCAGCTGAGGCGGGCCCGGCGTGCCCTTGACTGAAGCACGTTGCGATCCGGTAAAGCGCTCTTTCCGGCCATGTTCACGAGCTCGGCGGCCCCGATTTTGCCGGAACCGTCAGTACCAGAACGAGCGAGCAGCCGCCTACGCTCTTTCGGCATGCGTCGGGATCGCCGTCCCGCGTTCCGCTTCGTCGATGGAGTTCCAGCATGTCGTCGGTCAGTCTCTTGTGCCCAGCGCGATGGATTCGGTGTGCGGCTGCATGCCTAGCGGTGGCGTTTCTCGGCAGCCCGCGAATCTCCGCCGATGAGGCCGTGCCGAAGCCCAATCCACGACGGGCAAACGCGACTCCAAAGACCGCGTATGACGACCTCGCTCAGACATCGTGGAAAACCGTCCCGTGGTGCGGCTACGACTTCGTGTTCCAGCCTTACGGAACGAACTGGGGAAAAGACCACAACAGACGCTTCGGAGTGGAAGCACGGCGGCATAACCTTTTGACCCCCGTTTGGGACGACCCGGACTACATCAATTGCCACGAACTTCCATTTCTCCATGAATGGGCGTGGTCGCAGAACCGCCAACTCTGGCCGGGGCAGACGAGACAGGAATGCTACGAAAAGTGCCGGCAGTATTACCTGCGTCAGCGGCAAGAGCGGATAGACCACGCAGCAGCCAACGGCTGGCTGCAACGCTATCCGGGGCTGAAGACGGTGCCGTTCTCCTCGATGGATGGGCACGGCTGGCTTACCCACGGGCCGGCTGGATGGGGCTGTGACTGGCTGGGCATCGAGATCGGCGAGAACATCATCGCCACGCAGTTGCATGTGGCGTTTCTTCGCGGCGCCGCCCGGATGCACGGGCTACCAACCTTCTGCGACGTGTCGCAGTGGCATGGCGGAACCATCCCGCTGTTTCTTCCCGGGCAGGAGGACGAATGCGTCCAATACCTTTCTCAGGAGGACAGAGCCCGGTTCGTCGCAGAGGTCATTCCGAAGGGGGGAGGGGCGTGCCTCAACGGCGGACACTCATCCAACCTGCTCTCCCGAATGTGGCATCTCGGCTGGCTGTCCGGCCTCACCATGGTCTGCCCCGAGGGGAGTCAGGAATGTTTTTTCGTCGGCCGGGCGCGAGACTTGTCGCAGCTACCGGACGAAACACCGTTCGCGCTCTCGCCTATCGGCAAGCGAGCCAAGGCGATGCACGAGATGACTCAGAAGTACCCGGCGCGAGGGATTCCGTACACGCCGTTCGCCGTGATGCTCGATCGGCATGCGGGCTTTCATGGCTTCCAGCATGACACTATGCACCCTTGGGGTGTCGTCAAGCCGACGGAGGACGATGTGTCCGCCTACCGTTTCCTGAGCGCTCTCGTTCCAGGCTCGCTTGGCGAACTCAACCCTGAGTCAGCGGAGATGAAGCCGGGGCCGCACACTCCCTACGGCATGAGCTTCGACGTCGTCACCGACGACATCGGCAGCGCGGCCTTGAACGTGTATCCCGTCTGCATCCTCATCGGCCACCACGATTTTCCGCCGGAGACAGTTGCACGCCTCGAGTCGTATCTCGACAACGGGGGAACGCTGTACCTCACCCACAAGCAGGCCGCGCAACTCGGCACCACGTACGAGAGGCTTCGTACTCGTGGCTCCATTCGTCTTTTCGCCGACGACAAGGACGCGATGGCCGAGACGGTTCAGTCGATATTCTCACCGCTGTGTGCCGAGCACCTGCCGGTGGAAGTGACCGGTGGCAGCATCGAATACACGATCAATCGCACGCCGAAAGGATGGCTGGTAGGGCTGCTCAACAACGACGGGATCGCCAAGGGCAATCTGACCGGCGTGAGAATCGACCGGTCCTGCACGAAACGGATCACCGTTCGCCTGAAGAATCACGCTATCACATCAGCCCACGAATGGTGCGAAGACCGTCACTTGGAGGTCGACAACGGTGATTCCGTCACGGTGGAGGTTCCGGCAGGCGAGGTTCGCGTTTTGGAACTCACCATGCACTGATTTCCGCGGTCGGGCGTGCCGCTGCTGGCTCGGCGGCCAGGCATCGATGGTTACTACCGGGGGCAACTGAGAGCTGACTTGAGCGTTCACCGCGTTCCATGTAAGCCCGAACCGCGAGCGAGGGAATCCGGTGTGGAGAACGCATCTGCCCTCGCTCGTGCTTCGGGCTTGCATGAGTCATTTTCAATCGCCATGAGTATTTCGTGGCTTTTCCGCCCCCAGCCCAATTTTGCCGGAACCGTCAATACCGCGGCCGGTGTCGCGGGGCTATCCTAGAACCAAAAGGGTGGTGGACGACCTTCTCGGCGACCGTTCTACCGCTCCCGCCATGCGTCCGGGGCTGCCTGACGGAAGGATAGCCGGTTCGCCCTTCGGATGTACCAACCGTGCCAGGAGAGAGTTCATGCTGACCCAACCTGTTCCTGCAGTAGACGTGAGAAATCGCCGCGGTTTTACGCTGGTGGAACTCCTCGTCGTCATCGCCATCATCGGCACGCTCGTCGGACTGCTGTTGCCCGCCGTGCAGGCGGCTCGCGAGGCTGCTCGGATGAGCCAGTGTGCAAATAATCTGAAGCAACTCGGCCTCGGGCTCCTCAATCATCACGAGGCGAAACAGGGGTTCCCTGGGGCCGTCGGGGCTTCGAAGGCA
>CAYSPN010000865.1:0-2104 GCA_964432895.1 uncultured Candidatus Kuenenia sp. | reverse complement strand
TCCCCGTGGGAGCCGGTGAAGGTGATCGCGACGGGAGCGGCACTGGCCGACGCGCGGGATCGGCTCCGCGGTGTGGCTCATGTGGAGTGCATCGACATTCCTACCAATGACTCGTGGCTTCGCGATACCGGCCCCGTGTTTCTCACGCCGCGTCAGCACGGGATGAAGGGGCAGGGGACCAGCAGGCCCGTTGCTGTCTGCTGGGAGTGGAACGCGTGGGGGGGGAAATATCCGCCCTGGGATCTCGACGCCAAGGTGTCGCGGGCCATCGCGAGCCGTCTGGGCATGACGGTCGTGTCGCCCGGCGTCGTACTCGAAGGGGGCGCGATCGAGACTGACGGCGAGGGCACGCTGCTGGTCAACCATCGCTGCGTCGATGATCCCAAACGCAACCCAGGGATGTCACGGGGCGAGCTGGAACGCGTGCTCTGCACGCAGCTTTCCATCGACCGCGTGATCTGGCTGGGCGGCGAACTGTTGGGGGACGACACCGACGGCCACATCGACCAGTTGGCCCGGTTCGTGTCTCCCGGTTGCGTCGTGGCGGCGCGGCAGCCCGATCGGCTCGACCCCAACCACGCATCGCTCGCCGAGAATCTCGAGCAGCTCGCTGCGGCAGTCGATGCCCGCGGCCGCCGGCTGGAGGTGATCCCGATCGACATTCCGCCGCGGTTCACCTTTGCGGGCACGCAACTGCCGGCGAGCCATCTGAACTTCTACGTCGCCAATGGTGCCGTGATGGTGCCTGTGTTTGGTGCGCGGACCGACGACCCGGCGATCCGCACCCTCGCCGCCTGTTTTCCGGGCCGGCGGATCGTGCCGGTCGATTGCCAGGAACTCGTCCGCGGCCGCGGCGCCCTCCACTGCATCACGCGGGACCAGCCGGCCTGCTGAGGCCGCGCGGACGTCGGCGGCCATTCCAACGGCCAATCCGCTCTTGCCGGGGGGCGGCCGGTTCGCGACGATCATGGCCGCGGCGGAACGGGCCAGTGCCCCGCACGACACGCCCCTAGGAGGAACGAATCATGGAACAGCTTGCCTCGATCATGCAGGGAGCCATCGCGCTTCTCGCACGGCTGCTTCTGGCCGCAATTTTTGTGGTCAGCGCCGTCGCCAACAAGATTCCACAGTTCCAGGCCACGGCTGCCTACATGGCCTCCGAGGGAGTGCCCAATCCAAAGTTTGCGCTGTTCGGCGCCATCGGGCTGCTGTTGATCGGCGGCCTGAGCGTCGTGCTCGGCGCCTGGACGCGGATCGGCGCGGCGTTCCTGCTCGTCTTCCTGCTTGCGGCCACCTACTACTTCCACGACTTCTGGTCGTTTGCCGATGCCGGCCAGCGGCAGTTGCAGACAATCCAGTTCATGAAGAACATGGCCATCGCCGGTGGTCTCATGTCGCTCATCGCCTTCGGCGGTGGACCGTGGAGCATCGATGGCTGGATCGGCATGAAACGCGAGGAGGCCGAGAGTGGAGCGACCGCCAAGCCGCGTGTCACCGCCAAGCCGGCCGATCGCGGCTGATCCAGCCCAGTCATGTCCAGTGGAGTTGAAGCCATGGTACGCACGCGACTGTCGGCGATGTGTCTGATCGTGGTCACGTCTTGTGCCGCAGTGGCAGCCGAACCACCCGCCTCGTCCTCGTCCTCGTCCTCCTCGAATCCGGGAGTCGCCACGGCCATGCCCCACGCCGCGTTTGCCCTGCCGACCGTGAGTGTGTTTGGCAAGCTCCCGGATGGCCGCGAGGCGCACCTCTACACGCTCGAGGTGCCAGGAGGCTGGAAGGCGACCATCACCGATTTCGGTGCGATCCTCACGAGCCTTCACGTGCCCGGGAAGGATGGCAAGCCGGTCGACGTCGTGCTTGGCTTCGATTCGCTCGATGGCTACGCGGCCAAGCATCCCTACTTCGGCGCGACCTGCGGCCGCGTCGCCAATCGCATCGCCGCCGGCCGGTTCGAACTCGACGGCAAGGCCTACACGTTGGCGACGAACAACGACCCCAACCATCTCCACGGTGGTCTGGTCGGCTTCGACAAGAAGCTCTGGAAGGCGACGCCGCGGATCTCCGACAAGGGGCCGGCCGTCGACTTCGAGATGGTGTCTCC
>CAYSPN010000864.1:0-2222 GCA_964432895.1 uncultured Candidatus Kuenenia sp. | reverse complement strand
TGGCGGGCCGACTGGGCCGACTGGCTGCCGGTTCGTGCGGTATTTTCTGAGTTTTTTCCGGGTGTCTGATCGGGGACCGCAGCGGGGCCGCGCAGACCATTTTTCGGCGATGGAGGCCTCTCGTTGTGATAGAGTCAGGGGCCTGCGGAGGCCTAGGCTTCCGTTCGGCGCGGCATCGTCACACACCGTTCCCATCCACCATTCAAAAGGAGAACACTCCCATGCGCGGTTCACGCACTCTCGTTTGCCTGCTCGTCGCGTTCGTTCCGTTTGTAGCGGCCGCCCCGGCGGCAGCGCAGGGGGTGGTCGCGGAAGACACGCGGGCCTTCGCCATTGCCGGCGGCTCGCTCCTCCTCGAGGCCCCCGCTGGCTGGAAACGCGTGCAGCCGAAGTCGGGGATCGTCGAGACCGAGTTCTCCATTCCGTCCGCGGGCGACCTACCGCCCGGACGCATGACCGTGATGGGCGCCGGTGGCAGCGTGCAGGCCAATATCGACCGTTGGTACGGCCAGTTCGCGCAGCCCGACGGCGGCGACACCAAGGCCAAGGCGACCACCAAGACCCTCAAGCTCGCCGGCAGCACCGTGACCCTGGTCGACGTGTCGGGCACCTACAAGGACATGCCTGGCGGCCCGTTTGCCGGCGGCAAGACGATCGAACGCCCCGACTACCGGATGCTGGCCGCGATCGTCGAGACGGCTGATGCAGGGAGCCACTTCCTGAAGTTTTATGGACCGGCTGCGACCGTGGCAAAAGAGGCCGACGGCTTCCGCAAAATGGTCGAGGGCCTGGTGCCCGCCGGGAAGTGAGCGCCGAACACCACGTCAGGCAGATGGAGAGGAAGATCACGAGGAAGATCACGAGGAAGATCACGCCATGAAGATCCAGGAATTTCTCGAACACCACGGCATCGCCGGCAACCCTTTTGCCGAGGAGGACGCGCAGAACGACACCGTCTTCAAGCGAACCTGCCTGGAATCGACGTTTCATCCCGCCTGGGACAAGATCTATGGTGACCCGGCCGATCCCAGCACCGCGATTGTGTTTGGCGAGAAGGGTGCTGGAAAGACGGCGCTCAAGCTGCAGATGGTGCGGCAGTTCGACCGTCACAACGAAACGCATCCCGACCGGAAGACGCTCGTCGTGCTCTACGACGATTTCAATCCCTTCCTCGACCGGTTTGTCAGCCGTGTCGGCCCCAACCGGCCGGTCGACAAGGTGCTCTCCCAGTGGAAGCTGTGGGACCACATGGACGCGATCCTGTCGCTGGCCGTGACGCAGTTCGTGTCGACGCTCGTCGATCCGCCAGCCCGCGAGGCCGCCGGCAGGCCGAAGCTCACGCCGCCGCAGGCGCGGGATCTCAGCCTGCTGGCCGCCTGCTACGACCAGTCGACAGCCGAGACATTCCCGTCGCGGTGGCGGAAACTCCGCGGCCGCGTGGGCTACCAGGCCTGGCAGGGGCTCTGGCCGACGCTGATCGGTCTGGCGGCCTCGCTCATCATGGGCCTCGCCCTGCTCGCCAGCTTTCAGCGAGGCTCGATGTCGTGGGCCGGGGCATGGTGGCCGTGGCTGCTGCTGGCGGCCGCGTGGGCACCATGGGCATGGCGGCGGGCCAGGAGCTGGTGGCTGGCCACGCGGATCGTGCGGAGCATGCGAACCGGCAACCGCACCACGGGCCAGTTGGCGCGGGCGCTGTCGCGTGTGCCGGAAGTGGATCTCGCCGGCCAGCCGTTGCCGGCCTCCGCCCGCAGTGACGACCGCTATGAGCTGCTCGCGAAATTCCAAGGCATCCTCGCCGCCCAGGGCTATGCAGGCATGGTGGTGATCGTCGACCGGCTCGACGAACCGCATCTGATCAACGGCTCGGCCGACCGGATGCGGCAGGTGATCTGGCCAATGCTCGACAACAAGTTTCTCAAGTCGCCCGGCATCGGGCTGAAGATGCTCCTGCCACTCGAACTCTACCGCTTCATCGAACGTGAGGACGAGCAGTTCAACCAGCGGGCCCGGCTCGACAAGCAGAACCTTGTGCCCTCGCTCGAATGGTCGGGCGAGACGCTCTACGACATCGCCTCCACCCGTGTGAAGGCGGCAAGCGTGGGCACGCCGCCGGCCACGCTCGCGCAGCTCTTCGAGCCGGAGGTCGATCAACGCCGCCTGCTCGACGGCCTCCGCAGCCTCCGCGTGCCGCGGCAGCTGTTCAAGTTTCTCTACCGGCTTCT
>CAYSPN010000863.1:0-2726 GCA_964432895.1 uncultured Candidatus Kuenenia sp. | reverse complement strand
CGTCAAGCATCGCCGCAAGACACTGCGAACGTATTCCGTGCCCGTCGATCTCCGCCGTCACGATCCTGCCCTCTGGGTGACCCGAGAGGGCTTTTGCCACGAGATGGTGGACACGCTGACGGGCGCCCGTCACTTCGACATCCTCCCAGCCGATGGACAGTCGAAACTGCGGCCGATCGATGAGATCGAGGCCCGCGCCAACACGCTCCGCGATCACCCGAAATAAGTGGGGCGGGTCGGTTCGTAGCGTGTGGTCACATCGACGCCTGGCCGAGGAGCGTTCGCAGCGAGGTCATCGCGATCTCGCCGAACTGCCGCGGCGGCACCCGCCACAGCCGCGGATTCTGCAGTTCGACGCTCACGGCACCTGCGTAGCCGATCTCGGCGAGCCGCCGCACCAGTTCGTCGGGGGGCGAACTGCCCTCGCCTGGCAGGATGCGGTCGGCGTCGGTCGCCATCTCTCGGGGCACGTCGGCCGTGTCGGAAAGCTGCACGTGTGCGAGTGTCTCGCGGGAAAGGAGATACAGGTCGAGCGGCTTGCTCGGCCCCACCGAAAAGTGAAACCAGTCGAGACAGATGCCCAGGCTTGGGTGCCCGACATCCTCGACGAGCGCCACGGCCGACTGGAGGTTGTTGGGGAAGCTGGCTCGAGCGTCGAATTCGAGGGCCAGCCGCACGCCCGCGTCAGCCGCCCGCGCGGCCGCCTCCGCTAGGCTCATTGAGAGCCTGGAGAGGTCCTGTGGCGTAAGCGGGCCGAAGGCGTCACCGGCCACCACGAGCACGGGGATCGCAAGCTCGCGGAGCAGACCGAGGCGGCTTTCGAAATGCGACCAGTGCTCGCGACGGGCGTCTCCCTGGCTGGTAAGCAGCCCCCCCTGAAAACTCGCGGCGACCGCCGTGATCCCGTGCCTTGCCAGCAGTTCCTTGAGGTCGGCGGGACTGTGGGTCTCGAGATAGGTCTCGGCATGGCCGAGCCAGAGGTCGACCGCATCGCAGTGGCCGGCCGCGTAGTCTTCGAGGATGGTCTCAAGCCCACTATCGAGCGAGCAGACGGTGGAAAGAGCTGCTCGCGTCATCGCAGCCGCTCGCGGAGCATATCGACACATTCGGCGATCGGCACGCGGGTCTGCACGAGCGTGTCGCGGTCGCGGAGCGTGACGGTCTGGTCAGAAAGCGACTGGCCGTCGATCGTCAGGCACCAGGGTGTGCCTGCCTCGTCCTGCCGGGCATACCGGCGGCCGACCGAGCCCTTCTCGTCGTACATGCACGGCATGTGGGCCTTGAGCCGGCGGTAAAGATCGATCGCCACCTCCGGCATGCCGTCCTTCTTCACAAGCGGCAGGATCGCGGCCTTGAGCGGCGCCAGCCGGGGGTGGAGTTTGAGCACGGTGCGGCTGCGCGGCTTGCCATCCTCGTCGGGCACCTCGTCCTCGTGGTAGGCGTCGCAGAGGAAAGCGAGCACGGCCCGATCGGCACCAGCCGACGGCTCGATCACGTGCGGCACGTAGCGCTCCCGCGTCGCGTCGTCGAAGTAGCTGAGATCCTTGCCGCTGCCGCGGTGCCGTGGCTTGCCGTCAGGCCCCGTTTCCACGACGAGTTGGCCGTCCTTGCGGACGAGCTTGCCCTCCATGTGGCTGCGGAGGTCGAAGTCGCCGCGGTGCGCGATCCCTTCCAGTTCACCGAATTCTCCTTCGGCCAGAAAGGGAAAAGCGTATTCAATGTCGGCGGTTCCGACGGAATAGTGGGAGAGTTCGTCGGCATGGTGCTCCCGGAGTTGGAGCTTGCCGGCCGTGAGGCCGAGGCTCAGATACCAGTTCCAGCGGCGGTCGCGCCAGTAGCGATACCAAGCTGCCGAGTCGGCCGGCTTGCAGAAGAACTCGATCTCCATCTGCTCGAACTCGCGAGACCGGAAGGTGAAGTTCCGCGGCGTGATCTCGTTGCGGAAGCTCTTGCCGATCTGGGCGATGCCGAAGGGCACGCTCACCCGCGACGTGTCGAGCACGTTCTTGAAATTCATGAAGATGCCCTGGGCCGTCTCCGGCCGCAGGAAGGCGCGGTCGTCGTCATTGCCCGCAAGCGCCCCGATCCGCGTCTCGAACATGAGGTTGAACTCACGTGGCTCGGTGAGCGTGCCGGGCTCCGTGGCGTCGGGGCCGAGCGCTCCGGCGAGCGCCACCGTGCCGGCCGCGACGCTCGCTGCCAGTGGCACGAGGCTCCCCTCCCACTCGATCTCGTCCACCTGCTTGGCCCGCAGGCCGAAGAACTTCTGCCCTTTCTGCACGGTGTGCGGAGCGGCCTCGTCGCCCGACTGGTCGGTGACGACGAAGATCTTCTTGCCGCGATGGCTCGCCCAACGGCCGTGGAGGTGGTCGTAGCGGTAGCGGCGTTTCGATTCGCGGCAGTCGATCATCCAATCGTGGAACAGATCGAAGTGGCCGGAGCACTTCCAGACCTGCGGGTGCATGATGATCGTGCAGTCGAGGCCGGCCATCTCGTAGGGCGTCGGCGCGCCCGGGAGCGTGGACAGTTCGTCGTGACCGGCCACCATGTCGTGCCACCAGCATTCCTTGAGGTTGCGCTTCAGCGACACACCCAGCGGCCCGTAGTCCCAGAAGCCGTTCAGGCCGCCGTAGATCTCGCTCGACTGAAAGATGAAGCCGCGTCGCTTGGCCAGCGACACGATCCGGTCCATCCGCGACTGGTCGTTTTGTTTTTCCATGAACAGA
>CAYSPN010000862.1:0-7199 GCA_964432895.1 uncultured Candidatus Kuenenia sp. | reverse complement strand
ATCTGGAGTTCCTCGACAATCTGGAGAAGGCCGCCCGGAAGATGGCGCAGCCCTACGAGTTCGACCTGCTTCACGCCGAAGGGATCAGACACGCGGATCTGGATGCGGGCGTGAGGGTGTTGGACGAACTGAGCTACGAATGCCAGCGGAGTCTTGAGGGCATCGAGCACGCAAGGCTGGACTTGGACGCGCGGTCGTGGGCGCGTGAGGCGAGGTTGAAGGGGCGAGGAGCGGGCGGATAAGAGACGCGACTATACAGAGTTAGGAGCCGTCGGCGGAGCGGCCGTAAGGTCGATCGGCCAACCAAGCGCACGTTGCAGGCGAAACTGCGCCGCGTTGTAGTCGACAAGGGCCCGGAGATACTCTCGCCGCGCCTGATCCAAAGCCTGAATCGACTGGAGCGTCTCGATCGGCAGTCCTTCGAGGTCCCGCACCCGCAGCCAGTTCCTCTCGAAGGAGTGAGTCGCGCGCTGCACCGCTTGCTGGGCGATCCCGATCTGGCGGTGCCGGGCGAGCATCTGGGCATGAGCCTCGACGATTTCGCGGCTGACGCGATTCATCATCCGGACCTGCTGCATACGAGTCTGGTCGTACTGCGATCGGGCCTCGCGCCGAGCGGCATATTCGCCGACGCCGAGCCCACGCACTTGCCAATAGGTAATGGCATCGAGGTCGAAGCGGCCCGCCGTATTGGCGATCTGGCTGCCCTGCCCGCCGCCAAAGGCCGCGTAGCTCGTGCCCATGAGCACGTTCGGCAGTAACGGCGAGAGATTTTCCATCGACATTCGATGCACCGCTTCGCCGACGAGATGCTTGGCCTCGGCAAGCTCCGGTCGACGCTGGAGTCCGGTCGGCAGGAGCGTTTGAATCGGGGCGTCGAGCGGCACGAGTTCGACGGTGGCAATTGCCGGCTCAAGCGGGCTCAGCAACACCCGCGGATCGTCATTGAGGAGTTCGACGACCCGTGCGGATGCCACCTGAATCTCCTCGTCGGCCTGTACGACCTCGTTCTGCCTGATCGAGAACTCGGTCGCGGCCCGGTCGGCGTCCGCCTCGTTGCCCGCGCCGCTGCGAGCAAAGTCGGCCGTTGCCTCGGCGAGCTGCTGGGCATGCTCCCGGATGTCGACGGCGATGGCACGCGACTGATGGGCCCGCAGAAGCTCGAGATAGGCGAGCGCCGTGTCGAGCAGCAGATCGTTGATCGTGGTTCGTACCGCGGCGTCGCGGGCAGCCGCGGCCCGATTTGCGATCCGAGGCTGGAAGATGGCCTCGGCGGAATGGAAGTTCGCGAACAGACCGGGCACGACCGGCGAGCCGGCACCGATCGTCTGGACACCAAGTCCGGTCGTGAGCGAGCTGCGACTGACCTCGCCTACGCTGCCATTCGAGGCCTGCAGAGTGCCCGCATGGTTGTTCCAGCCCAGGCCGGCGTTGATCGACGGAAGCCAAAGCGCCCGGGCGGCAATCAGCCGGGCATACGCCTCGGCATACCGCTGGTTGGCGAAGCCAACCTCGGGATTGCGGCCGGCGACCGACGCGAGAATGTTCGCCATCGTCACTTCACGGACCGGCAGATCGGTCTCGGCGGCGCCGGGCCCCACAGGCACGAGTTCTGGCTGGGCCTCTAGCGGAGGCGGCTTTGTGGCTGGCTCCGAGGCGGCGGTCGCTGTCGGCGGTGGCAGTGGGTTCTCGCTCGAGACGAGCCGAATCGCGGGATTGGCTGGAGCCTCCTGTACGGCTGGGCGTGCGGGGGCCCCGGTGGCGGCGGGAGACGCATCGGTGCCGGCGGCCGCCAGCACCGCCGGGGGAGCCGCGACCTCTGGCATCGTCTGGGAGATGCGGGGTGCGCTTGCGCATCCCCCGCCGCCTGCAACAATGCACGCAGCCGCGATCGCGACGATGAGCTTGATCGCATCGCCCATCAGTCCGCGTTCCCTGGGGTGGCTAGCTTGGAGCCACCGCTCCCCGACAAACCGAGGAATCGGCGCTCCGCCATGTCTAGATCGGCGGTAAACTGCAGCGGTTGTGAGGATTTTTCCTTCTCGCGACGCGAGCCGGCGGTTCAGGGAACCAGGCGAGTCTAGGCGGCGTCGAGAAGCTGCGATCGCACCCCCCAAAAGCCTTTCCGCCGCATGCAATTCGTCATCACCACTGCCCTGCGGCGGCCACTGACTGTCATGGTCGTGGTTCTGGCGATTGCCCTTGGCAGTTTCATGGCCGTGGGCCGATCGGTGTGCGAACAGTTCGGTGTCTCCTATCCAGCAGGCCTTCCCCGCGGCATGGAGGTGGACATCTTCCCGAGCCTCGACCTCCCCGTGATCTACGTCTGTCAGCCGTATGGCGGCATGGATCCGGCCCAGATGGAGGGCTTTCTCACCAACTACTACGAATATCACTTCCTCTACATCGGCGGCATCCATCACGTTGAGTCGCGGAACGTGATGGGCACTGCCCTGATGAAGCTCTATTTTCACCCGGGGACGAACATGCCCCAGGCGATGGCGGAGACGATCAACTACGTCAACCGGTCGCAGGCCTTCATGCCGCCGGGCACGGTCTCGCCGTTCGTGATGCGGTTCGACACGGGCAGCGTGCCTGTCGGCTATCTCGTGCTCTCGAGTGAGACCCGCTCGATCGCGGAGATCCAGGACATCGCACTGTTTCGGGTGCGACCGATGTTCGCAGCGCTACCGGGCGTCTCCGCTCCGCCGCCGTTCGGCGGCAGCGCTCGCACGATCGTGATCACGGTCGATCCGCAGCGGCTTCAGGCCTACGGCATGTCGTCCGACGAGGTCGTCAAGGCCCTGGCTCAGGGCAACACGATCAGCCCCTCGGGCAACCTCCTGGTTGGGGATAGCTATCCAATCGTCTCCACCAACTCGGTCGTCCGCGATCCCCAGGCCCTGATGACGATCCCGATCCGCACGGGTGATTCCCCCGTGTACGTCCGGGATGTCGGCTACGTCACCGACTCTGCCGATGCTCCTGCAGGCTACGCCCTCGCCAACGGCCGGCGGGCCGTCTACATCCTGGCAACGAAGCGGGCGGACGCCTCCACGATGAGCGTCATTTCCAACATCAAGAAGGCCATCCCGGAGATGCAGCGGGTGCTTCCGCCCGACATCAAGGTGAGCTTCGAGTTCGACCAGTCGCCCTATGTCACGCGGGCGGTGGAGTCGGTGGTCGTGGAGGGCGCCCTCGGAGCGATCCTCGTGGGTATCGCGGTGCTGGTCTTCCTGCGGGACTGGCGGAGTGCGCTCGTCGTGGTGATCAATATTCCGCTCGCCATCTGCTTCTCGATCCTGGCCCTGTGGCTGACGGGGGAGACGATGAACGTCATGACCCTCGGCGGCCTGGCCCTCGCCATCGGCATCCTCGTCGACGAAGCCACCGTCGAGGTTGAAAACATCCATGCCTGGATGGTCCGCACCGAGAGTGTGCCACTGGCCGTTAGGCTCGGCAATTTCCAGACGGCCGTCCCGCGTTTCCTCGCGATGGTCTGCATCCTCGCGGTCTTCATCCCGGCCTTCTTCATGCAGGGGGCCGCCCAGCGGCTCTTCGTGCCCCTCGCCCTCGCCGTGGGCTTCGCGATGATCGGCTCCTACATCCTCTCGAGCACGTTCGTGCCGGTGGTGAGCGTGTGGCTGCTGCGGCACATGCATCACGGGGACGCGGAGGCCTCCTTCTTCGGACCGCTTCGCGAGGGCTACGCATGGCTCGTCTCGAAGCTGATCGCGGCGCGATGGGTGGTCGTGGGGGTCTATGCGGCGGCGGTCTGCGGGGCGATCGTCTGGTTTGGGCCCCGGCTCGGGCGGGAGATTTTCCCTCTCGTTGACGCCGGGCAGTTTCGGCTGCGGATCCGTGCTCCCGACGGCACCCACATCGCCCGTGCTGAACGGTACGCGCTCGACGTGATCGACCTCGTGAAGCAGGAAGTTGGCGAGGAGAATGTCGCCCTCACGCTTGGCTACGTAGGCATGATTCACTCGAACTTTCCTGTAAACGCCGTCTATCAGTGGTCGCGCGGCCCCGAGGAAGCGATCCTCTACATCGATCTCCACAAGCATGGCGGCATCAGCGTCGAGGTCCTCAAGGAGCGGCTCCGGGCGAAGATGGCTGCAGCGATGCCGGAACTCCGAGTCTCGTTCGAGCCCTCCGACATCGTCAACGAGGTGATGAGTTTCGGGTCTCCGACGCCAATCGAGATCGCGGTCAGCGGGCCGAACCTGAACGATAGCCGGAAGCATGCCGAGGCGATCCGCGCGGAGTTGGCCGTAGTCCCTGCGATCCGCGATCTCCAGTTCGGGCAATCGCTGGACTATCCCACGATCCGCGTGGAGATCGACCGCGAGAAAGCGGGGCTCTCGGGCGTCACCCAAGGAGACGTGTCGCGGGCGCTCGCGATGGCGACGTCATCGAGTCGGTTCGTGATGCCCAACTATTGGGCCGATCCTAAGTCGGGCATCGCCTACCAGGTGCAGGTGGAAGTGCCGCGGCAGATCCTGCGGACACCCGACGATCGCGTGCAGACGCTCAAATCGGCCGACGATCTGGCCCGTCTCCCCGTCCGCCAGTCTGGGAACGAGCAGATACTCGTGAGGGACGTCGCAAGCCTTGAACCCGGCACGATGCCGGGGCAATTCGACCGCTACAACATGCGGCGGCAGATCACGATCCTCGCCAATATTTACGGCGAAGATCTCGGTTCCGTCGCCCGCCAGGTCCAGGCGGCCATCGACCGAGCCGGCCCGCCGCCTCAGGGCGTGACCACCGAGATCCGCGGCCAGATCGTGCCCCTGAACGACATGCTGAGCGGACTCTCGGTGGGGCTGGCGGTGGCGATCCTCGTCGTATTTCTCGTGCTAACGGCCAATTTCCAGTCCGTGCGCTTGGCGATTACCACCGTGTCCACTGTGCCAGCCGTGATCGCCGGTGTGCTGGCCATGCTCTTCGCAACCGGCACGACACTCAACATTCAGTCGTTCGTCGGCTCGATCATGGCGATCGGCGTGGCGATGGCGAACGCCATCCTGCTCGTTACGTTCGCCGAGCAGGTGCGTCGCGATGGCCGGCCACCGCCGGAGGCGGCCGTGACCGGAGCGTCGAGCCGGCTCCGGGCCGTACTCATGACCAGTGTCGCCATGATCGCGGGCATGCTGCCTATGGCCCTCGGGTTCGGTGAGGCCGGACAGCAAAACGCCCCGCTCGGCCGTGCCGTGATTGGCGGCCTCTCAGCTGCGACCATGGCCACGCTGTTCATATTGCCCGGAATCTTTGCGATCATGCAGCGGCGGGCTGTCATGGCATCAGCGTCACTCGACCCGACCGACCCGCAGAGCCCCACGTTCGTGCCAACAGCAGCCGCCGTACTCGCCGATCAAGGAGCCTGACCGTGCCGATCACCGAACGATGCCTGGAAACGCTTCTGTTGGTTGCTTGCCTGGCTATGCTGACCCCGGGATGTCAGCAAGTAGCTGCGCCTCCGCCAATGATGGCCTCGAGTCCTGAGGTGACGGTCGCGAAGCCGGAGCGACGCGTGTTGACGCTCTCGACCACGCAGCCCGGTCGAATCGAGGCCTTCGAGAAGACGCCGCTCTTCGCCAAGGTCTCAGGCTACGTCGAGGAAGTGCGCATCGACATCGGGGATGTGGTCCAAAAGGACGAGTTGCTCGTCCGGCTTGCCGTGCCCGAGCTCCTCGACGAGCTCCACGAAAAGGAGGCGCTCGTCGCCCAGAACGACGCGGAAGTGAGACAGGCCGAGTCGCAGATCACGGCCAGCCGCGCGGCGGCGGAGACTGCCCAGTCGCGGATCGCGGAGACCGACGCCGGACTCATCCGGGCCAATGCCGACGTGGAACGTTGGAAGTCGGAGCACGATCGTATCAAGGAGCTCGCCACCAAGGGCGCGATCACCCGGAAGCTCGAGGAGGAGACCTTGAATGCGCTGCGCTCGGCCGAGGCGGCCGTGCAGGAAACCATCGCCCGGGGCCGGTCCGCCCGCACGAGCTTCCATGAGTCACAGGCGAAGATCGGCACGGCCGAGGCCGACAAGTTGGCCGCCGAGGCGCGACACAAGGTCGCCATCGCGGTCGTCGATCGGGTCAAGACCATGCTCGGCTACACGGAGATCAAGGCGCCGTATGCCGGGATGATCACGCGGCGCGCCGTGGACACCGGGCATTTCGTGCAGCCTGTCAGCGGATACCAGGGCACGCCGCTCGTGGAGCTGGCGAGCACCGACACGGTCCGGATCTTTGTCGACGTGCCGGAACTCGAAGCCGCTCATGTCGATGCGGGCGACCCGGCCGAAGTCCGAGTGCAGGCAGCTGATGCAAAAGTCATTCGCGCCGCCGTGACCCGCACGAGCGGGGCGCTCCTCGAATCCAATCATTCGCTCCACGTCGAGATCGACGTGCCGAACACCGAGGGTCGGTTGCGGTCGGGCATGTACGCGACGGTCACGATCCAACTCGCCGAGGTGCCTGAGGGGATCGTGATTCCGGTCAGCGCCGTCGTGCGGGATGGAACGGCCACGTTCTGTTCCGTCGTGCGGGACGGGAAGATCGAGCGGCGCTCAGTGGATCTGGGACTGCGATCCGGCGGCTTTGTCGAGGTGCGGTCCGGGCTAGACGAAAATACGCCCATCGTCATCAAGCAGCCCGAGCTGTTCCGTGACGGCCAGGATGTGCGCATTGCGGCAGCTCCGTGAGTATCCCGGAGCATCGACACCCGGCGACGGTGTCGGTCGGATTCCTGCCCGGTAGGTGAGTGATTACTGGAAGACTGACACTCGGCTTCCGATATCTAGAAAAGGCGGCACAGTTCTTTTGAACCCATGCCGCTCTTCCACTTCCCAGCCTGTGAGTCAGCCCAATCACGACAGGCTGAGAGATAGCCGCATGATAAGCACGCGACCATCGACGGCGCTGGTAGAACATGCCGGATTCGATAGCCCGCCAGACCCGCTCCACGCCGGCTAGCAGGCTGTGGATAAAGTTGTCTTTACATCCCGTGATCCGGCGATCAACGTCGGCCATCGGCCCCGAGCCGATGAGTATTAGCGGCCACGGAGGGAAGGATGGCACTTGGACATAGACGCCGGGAGCGGCAGATGGAGGCCTTCGCGGCGGCCGGGAAAGAAGGTCTCCAACGAAGATGCGGAGAACCCGCATGATCCCGGCGCGACGATCACGCGGATG
>CAYSPN010000861.1:0-2573 GCA_964432895.1 uncultured Candidatus Kuenenia sp. | reverse complement strand
TGAGCCGCGAGCCGATCACGAGCACCAGATCGCTGTTTTGCACCGTGAAGTTGCCGGGTCGGTCGCCGATGCTGCCCGCCTTACCACACGCACAGGGATCGGTCGTCTCGATCACGTCGTGCGTCCAGGCCGTCGCCACGGGAATACCAAGTTTTGCGACCACTCGGCGGAAGCGATCGGTCGCCCCGGCGATCCGCACGCCCGTTCCCGCGAGAATGGTGGGCCGCTTGGCGGCCGCAATCTTTGCCAGGATCGTTTCGGCGACTGCAGATAGCTTTTCCGGGGGAATTGCATTCGGAATTGGCTCGGGACAGTAGCCAACGAGGGAGTCCGGCTCGATGTCGGCCGCCTGCACGTCGACGGGAATGTCGATCCAGCAGGGCCCGGGCCGCCCTGCTTGGCAAAGATGCCATGCCCGTTCGAGCTCATACCGAATTCGATTGGGATCGGTGAGCAATACGGCCGACTTCGTGATCCGCTGCACCATGCCGACGATATCGACCTCCTGATCGCCGAGTTGCCGAAGTCGGCCAAGCAGGCCGTGGGTGGCGAGGAGCGTTTCCCGCTTCATCTGGCCCGACAGCACGAGCATGGGAATCGAGTCAGTAAACGCCCCGAAGACGCCGTTGAGCGCGTTTACGCCGCCGGGGCCGCTTGTGACGCTCACCACGCCGGGTGTTCCGGTGACGCGGGCATATCCCTCGGCGGCCATCGCGGATGCCTGTTCGTGATGGCTGCAGACAAACGCGATCCTCCGCTCACGGCCGAGCGCGTCGTTCAAGTGCATCGCCCCGCCTCCGGTCACGAGAAACACGTGCCGCACGCCGCGATCGGCGAGGAACTTCATGCAATAGTCGGCGAGTCGCATTAGGCGGCCTGTACCGCAGCCAAACGAATGACGGGATTGGCAAGGCCGAGATCACGCATCGACGCCTCAATCGACTCGAGGTTTACAAGTGATCCGATGACGATCGGCGTGTCGGCGGAAATATGGCGATGCACCTCGGCCGGTGCCACGATCGGGCTGCCGGCGAGCGTGCGGTTGTGATGGATGGGGTTCGAGTCGACGAAAGCGGTTATCGTGGCCCGGCCGAGCACCGTCTCGCCAAGCAGCCGCATCGTGAACTGGCCAACACCCCAGACGGCGATCGGCCCGGCGAGGACGTGCGACTCGAGCATCGCCTCGATCTGCTCCATGCAGCTCGAGGAGTGAGAGACATACGTCGCGAGGGCGCCGCGGGTGGTCGAATCGGTAGCTACGGACGTGGGCGCTGAAGGGCGGGCGAAGGCAAAGACCGCCGGATACTCCCGGTCGTGCCCAAGGGCCAGTGTCTTCTCGCCCGCCCGAGCGACGAGCCAGCCATGCATCGTAAGGATGTGGTGAAGCGTGCTCGCTGAAAAGTGATTGATGTGCTCGAGATTGAAGTCTTGGTAGGGGGCGATCAAACACTCGCCGTAGCGGGCCGCGTCTGGCACCTCGACATAAAGCCAGCCGGCAGGCGCAAGCAACTCTCGGATGCTCGCCAGGGCTGCCGGCACGTCCCGTACGTGCTCGAGGACATGGCTAAGCACGACGCCATCAAAGGGCTGTTCACCGCCGAGCGGATGGTCGTCGAGCGTGCCGACAACTCCGCAATATCCGCGGCGTGTGACTTCCGCAGCACATGCCGGTGCCGGATCCATGCCCGCGAGCGACGAATATCCGATCGCCTTCAGATTATCGAGCAGGCCGCCGGCCCCGCAGCCGATATCGAGAATGCGTCCGCTGGTCGAGACTCCAAAATCCCGAATCGCACTGGCTGTGGTAGCAAGGCGGCGGGCGTCTTCCGGGCTGGAACCGGCGCCGCTCGACAGCCGCGGATCGGCATACTTGGAGATTTCGCGGTAATAGCGGTCATAATCTTCTCGGGAGCAGGGGGTGTCGTTGAAACAGAAGCCACACCCTCCGCACGCCACCACGCGGACAACCGGTTCGAGCGGATGTCCTTCCGGCAACACGAACCGCCCTTCGTGGATCGGCTGCACGGTCGTTCCGGCGCACTGCGGACATGGGCGAACGGACGTTGCGATCGCAGCCGCCGGTTCGGTCACAGCCCCCTCCGCATGATCAGTTCCTTGAGCGCAGCCGTGTAGGCATAGGCACTGTCAATCGCGTCGATCGTGATTGGCTGATCTTTTAGTACTGCACGTTGCAGGGTCTCTCCCGACATGAGTTCCCGGCAGGAAATCTGGCCCTTTTGCAGGGGAATCGCTAGATAAAGGTCGTCGTACATTGTGTCGTGGTTGAGAACGTGGCCCTCGGGAAGATCCCGCTTTGCGTAGACGCCCCTCACGAGGGCGTCCAGATACTCGACTTCTTTGTCTGGCGGCCGTCGTTTTTGGTCGGGGCTGCCGCCGCACATCGTCTGGGCGCGATGAAAAGCCTTAAACCAGGTGTCGGTCTGTTCCGGAAGCGAGCAGTAGGGGGAGACCGCGACGCCGTCTGCATCGATGTCGATGTGGCGTTCGAATGTCCGGGCGCCCTTCGCATAGCCGATCATCATCGATGCCTGCCAGTCGGCATGCTCATGCGT
>CAYSPN010000860.1:0-1512 GCA_964432895.1 uncultured Candidatus Kuenenia sp. | reverse complement strand
GGGGGGCACGTTCAGTGGTCCAGACCCGTGGCGCACGATGCACGGGCCGACCATCTCACACGCCCCTTCTCGTTCGGCCGATTCCGGCTGGTCGAGCAACACAGCCCAGGGCGGCTGGTAGGCAATCGGAGAGGCTTTCCTCAACGAATCTCGATCGGCGATGCATCGAGCCTGCCGATCTCGGCGGCGGGACCGTGCGTGGCGGTCTCTAGGGATTTTTCCATGTCGTCGACCCGTTGACGCACCGCCGGAGGGACGAGGCTGCGGTGTTCGGGGGTGTCGATCTCGTCGTTGAAGATGATCCGTCCATGTGGATCGAGGACGACGAGCCGTGTCTCGTTGCCCCTGGAGAGCTTGATTTGATAGTCGGGGTCTTGCCGCACGAGCGTCTCGTCTGCCGAGACCACCTGTCGGCCCGCCGGCTGGGCAGGTGATCTGACTGGAACGGTGGCCGATGTCTGCACGGTGGCTGGGGACTGCGGGACAGGACGGTCGGGCTGCACGAGAGCCAACGCTGAGGCTGGGGCCCGCAGCCGCGGGGTGGTCGAGGGTTTGGCCGCGGTCTGTCGAACGACCGGCAGTGGCGGCTGCGCCAGAACCGGCGACGCGGCGACGGTCGCCTGCCCGACAGGTTTCGACGGGGTTTGCAGCGTCGGCCGCCCGTTCCGTTGCGGTTCGCCAAGCGCGATCGTGACCTTCGTTCCTCCCCGCAGGAGCGTGCACTCTGGCGTCGCGGTGCTGTTGGCCGAGTCGAGCAGAGCGGCGAGTTGCTCGGGAAGGAGCAGCATCTGGTCGTCGAGCAGTACGAGCACGTCATGCTGCCGAAAGCCGGCCTTGTCGGCGGTCGACCCAGGCGTCACCTCTTCGACCACCAGGCCGGCACCTCGTGCCAGTGCGAGCTGCTGCCGCAGCACCTCCGACGCCCGCGTCAACCGCAGACCGAGCGTTTCAGAATTCCGCGAAGATGCTGCCACTTCGCCTACGGGCTGGATGTGCGATCGCCGTGGAGTTGATGGTGCATCGGTCGCCGTCGCGGGTGGCGTCTGGTCGGCGGTGTCACCAGCCATGCTGACCGCCGTGGTCAAGGCGACCAACGGCAGCGATGCAAACACAACGTGCAGCAAAACCAGAGGAGCGGTGCGTGTGGCAGTCATGATTTGTATAGGGGTCCGTCTACGGAAAGATCGCTCATGCCGGGGTATGTGACGAATTCCGCGGTTTTGTGCCAGACGACCTTCCTGATTCAGTAGCCCGGATTCGGCGACCCGGGCCCTTTGGCTCACAAGTTGGGTAAGACACGGAAGGCAGGGGCTTGCCTGGCGGCACGGCAAGCGGGAGGGGCTCGGCAGCGTAGACCCATTGGCACGGTCGTGCGGGAGAGTTCTCGGCACGTGGCCTTCGTGGCGTCGATATCCCGGGTGCGGGATTATGTCACGTCCTCGATGCGAGGGAGATCATGTCAATTCGCTCTGCTGTATTCGCGTTGGCCGGTGCCTGGGTGTGTCTGGGCGG
>CAYSPN010000859.1:0-8563 GCA_964432895.1 uncultured Candidatus Kuenenia sp. | reverse complement strand
CGGGGATGTGGCCACCGCGGACGGCACCCTCGTTGGGGTAGTCGGGCATGTGCATCCGCTCGCCCCGATACTCCTCAGGCGACCGCACGTCGAGCAGTTGCTTGCCAGCCCGCTGGTGCTTGAGCACCTCGTCACGGAGGGCACGGATCGTGCCGTCCTGTTCCGATGCCGCGTAGCTGGCGTGCGGATAGCTCACGCGGTCGTTCGACCAGGCCCGGCCATCGAGCTCCCACCGCTTCCGGCCGCCGTTCATGACGCGGCAGTCCTTGTGCCCGTAGAGCTTGAACACCCAGAAAGCGTAGCAGGCCCACCAATTGTTCTTGTCGCCGTAGAAGACGACCGTCGTGTCGTTGGAGATGCCGCGTTCGGCGCAGAGCTTTTCGAAGGCCGCCCGGTCGATGTAGTCCCGCACCACCTGGTTTTGAAGGTCGACCTGCCAGTCGATTTCGACGGCGCCGGGAACGTGGCCCTGCGTGTAGAGCGCCCGGTCCTCGTCCGATTCGACGATCCGCACCTGCGGGTCGGTCAGATGGTCTGCGACCCAGGCTGTGGAAACGAGGACGTCAGGGTGTGCGTAGTCGGGCATGGGCTGATGCTCCTTCGCTGCAGGGCTCTTCAAAAACAGCTCTGAATGGTAGTCCATCGCCATCCGGCCTGCAACGAGGCGACGTGGTGCCGCGGATGCGGTGAGGACAGTTCGCAGGCATCCCGCGCACGCCCTCGTTGAAGCGACGCCGCTCCTGTAAGCTGACGGGAAGCGATGCCTCGTGCTGGGGCGTGGTCCTCCGCCCCTCGCACCTTCGAACACCAGCCACTTTCACGGAGCGAACCGCCTACCGATGGGTCCCGCCTTCATCTTCCAGATCACCGATCTGACCAAGAAATTCGGCCAGCGCGAGCTGCTCAAGAACATCAACCTTGCCTTCTATCCGGGGGCGAAGATCGGTCTCCTGGGCCGCAACGGTGCCGGCAAGAGCACGCTCATGAAGATCATGGCCGGGCTCGACAAGGAGTATGACGGCGAGACCCGGCTCGCCGACGGCTACACCGTGGGCTACCTGCGGCAGGAGCCGCAGCTCGATCCGGAGAAGACGGTGTTCGAAAACGTCATGGAAGCGGTCGATCATTCCCGTTCCGTGCTCCGCCGATTCGAGGAGATCAACGCCCGACTGGGCGAACCGCTCGACGACGCCGAGATGGAGAAACTGCTCGCCGAGCAGGCGACGGTGCAGGACGAGATCGACGTCAAGAATCTCTGGGATCTCGACCGGCAGGTGGAGATCGCCATGGACGCGATGAACCTGCCGCCCGCCGACTGGGCGGTCACGAACCTCTCCGGCGGCGAGCGTCGCCGCGTGGCGCTCTGCAAGCTGCTGCTCGAGAAGCCCGACCTGCTCCTCCTCGACGAGCCCACCAATCATCTCGATGCCGAGAGCGTCGATTGGCTCGAGCGGCATCTCGCCGAATACACAGGCACCGTGGTGGCCGTGACGCACGACCGCTACTTCCTCGACAACGTGGCCAAGTGGATCCTCGAGGTCGACCACGGCCGGGGCATTCCCTTCGAGGGCAACTACACCTCGTGGCTGCAGCAGAAGAAGGCCCGCCTCGAGATGGAGGAAAAGCAGGCGAGCACCCGTCAGAAGACGCTCGACAAGGAACTCGAGTGGATTCGGATGTCACCCAAGGCCCGGCAGGCCAAGAGCAAGGCCCGCGTGTCGGCATATGAAAAGCTGGCCGCGGAGCAGGCCGCCGTTCGCGATTCGGAGATCGAGATCTTTATTCCCGCCAGCCGCTCGCTCGGCGACCAGGTGATCGACGTGGAGAACATCTCCAAGGCGTTTGGCGACAAGCTGCTCTTCGAGAACCTGTCGTTCCGGCTGCCACCTGGCGGCATCGTGGGCATCATCGGGCCCAACGGTGCAGGCAAGACGACGCTCTTCCGCATGCTCGTCGGCCAGGAGAAGCCCGACAGTGGCACGGTCAAGGTGGGGGCTACGGTCGACGTCGGCTACGTCGATCAGAACCGCGACGCGCTCGACGCCGACAAGACGGTGTTCGAGGAGATCTCGGGCGGCCACGATACGATCGAACTGGGCAAGCGGACGGTCAATGCCCGCAGCTACGTGGCGAAGTTCAACTTCATGGGGCCTGATCAGCAGAAAAAGGTGGGCACGCTCTCCGGCGGTGAGCGCAACCGCGTGCATCTGGCGAAGTTGCTCCGCGGCGGCGCGAATCTGCTCCTGCTCGACGAGCCGACGAACGACCTCGACGTCGACACGCTGCGGTCGCTCGAGGAGGGCATCTCGAGCTTCGCCGGCTCTGTCGTCGTGATCACCCACGACCGGTGGTTTCTCGACCGGCTCGCCACGCACATCATCGCCTTCGAGGGGGATGGCTACGTGCATGTCTGCGAGGGCAACTTCGAGGTCTACGAGCGGAGCCGCAAGGAGCGGCAGGGAGTCGCCGCCGACGAACCCCACCGCTTCCGCCACAAGAAGCTCACGCACTGAATAGAGCGCCCGCAGGCCCATCCGTGGCCCTGCGGGCTTGCGCATTCGGAGTCACAGCCGAGGTGTGCCTCGAATGCGTCGGCCGCCCTCGTGGCGGCCAGACGCGTAAGCCGTAGCAGGCCCGAAGGGATGCGCCGGCGCGACAGTGGCCCATCCATGGCCCTCGGCAGCGGGCGGAGATCGTGCCGGAGTCTGGCGGATTTGCCCCTCGCAGTCCTCAATCTCGCCTTTGTAATGAGAGGGACGTGCGATGACGGAGCCAGGGTCGCCCATCGTGGCGCCGAAATTACTCGATCGCGTTCGCGCTTCGGCGCGACTTAGATATTTGGCATTGAGCACGGAAAAAGCGTACGTGCATTGGGCGAAGCGGTATGTCTTGTTTCATCGGAAGCGGCATCCGCAGGAGATGGGTGAGCGAGAGGTCAATGAGTTCCTCACGCATTTGGCTGTTCGGGAACATGTGGCCGCCTCCACGCAGAACCAGGCTCTCGCGGGCCTGCTTTTTCTTTACTACAAGGTTCTCGGACGGCCGCTCAATGAGTTGGAGGGCGTCGTGCGGGCGAGGCGGCCGAAGCGATTGCCGGCCGTGCTGACGCCTGATGAGGTGCAGCGGGTGCTCGCCTGCCTTTCGGGCGAACGATGGCTGATCGGGATGCTGCTCTACGGCGCGGGCCTGAGGCTACTCGAAGCACTCAGATTGCGAGTCAAGGACGTCGACATCGACAAGGCCGAGTTAACTATCCGCGAGGCCAAGGGCAACAAGGATCGGGTGACCGTGCTGCCAGACTGTGTGCGGGAGCCTCTTTCGCGGTATCTCGAAAGCCGCCATCAAGCCCACGGTAGCGAGTTGGAAGAAGGTCGCGGGAGGGTCATGCTTCCTACGCCTTTGCCCGTAAGCACCCGGCGGCAGAGCAGTCGTGGGCTTGGCAGTGGGTGTTTGCGGCGAAGACGGACTTCCGGGATCGTGAGACCGGACGGCTGTATCGACATCATCTTCACGAGACGGTCATGCAGAGGGCAGTTCGAGAGGCTGTCGTCAAGGCCGCGATCGTCAAGCGGGCGAGCTGCCATACGTTCCGGCATTCATTCGCTACGCATCTCCTCGAGGACGGCTACGACATCCGCACGGTGCAGGAACTGCTGGGGCACAACGATGTGAAAACTACGATGATTTACACTCACGTTCTGAATCGCGGCAGTCGGGGTGTCCGCAGTCCGGCAGACCGACTACGCGGTGGTCCGTGAATGCCGTGCGATTCCATCCGAGTTAGTTTTCAAAGAGGGCATTTGAGGCGGCTTGGTGTGTGCGGTGTGAATCCCTGGCGACCTCCAAAGAGAAGGAGTCCATCCGTCTTGCAAGTGGATGATTATCTGGCAGATAATGCACGAAATGCTGCAGCCTCAATCTGAGGCAACGGTCCGAGGCCGAGCGCGGGCCATAACTTCCCACAAGCCGTGGCGGTAGAGGTAGGTGGTTTATCAAGCAGTCACGGCACGTTATCGAGTTCCGTAGAAATACTGGTTCGGGACATTGATGAGGGGCTGTCTCTGAAGCCGGTTACGTAGCCATGCCTGAACTCAGTCGCTTTTACGGAATCATCATCCGCATGTATTGCGAGCTGGGGCCCCATCACTCGCCCCATTTTCACGCCTACCATGGGGACGATGAGGCCGTGTATGGCCTTGACCCCATAGAGTTGCTAGCTGGGAGCCTTCCCCGTCGGCAAGCTAGACTGGTGGAGGCTTGGGCCGAGTTGCATCAGTCGGAGTTGGTTGCCGATTGGGGCCGGTTGCAGGCCGGTTCAGAACCCCTGCCAATTGATCCGCTTCCGTAGGTGCCGACATGATTCACGCTCTTCATCGCGTCACCGATTTCGAGGTTGTTGGTCCACATCGCCTGCGAATCGCATTCCGTGATGGCTTGGTACGCGAAATCGATTTCCGGCCGGTCCTTGCCGGATCTCTGTATGGCCCTCTCCGTGATCCGAATCTTTTCGGTCAGGTTCGGTTGGATCCGGAGGTCCACACCTTGGTCTGGCCGAACGGCGCCGATTTTGATCCGGCTACCCTTCACGATTGGCCCGACCTGCTCCCCGCAATGGAAGAGCGTGCGAGGTCATGGGATTCCGAGGGCGTCCCGAACCAAGCGATGCAGCGGACTCGCGATGAAGCCAAGCGGTGTGGTTGATCTGATGGTCGCGAGCCGCTGATCGCCAACGTTCGGCCTACAAATTCGCGACAGATCGCAGAGCGTTCGTATCATGGCTGCAAAACCTAAGGAATGAATCATGAGCTATCGAGCATCCCTGGCAACATTGACGCTTGCGGTGGGTGCACTCTGTGGCTGGCTTGGTGCCCCGGGGCGGCTGGCGGAGTCGTTCGCCCAACAGCCCACGGTCGATCCAGTTGAAGTCGAGGGAACGCCATCGGTTCTGCCTCGGCCCGATTTCGAGTTCCAGGGAAAGGTCGGGAAAACCTACAAAGAGTCAGACCCACCGCAGTTTCCGCAACCGGTGCGGGCACCGAAAGGCGCGCCGAACGTCGTGCTCATCCTGCTCGACGACACCGGCTTCGGCCAATACTCCGCGTTCGGCGGCGGCGTGCCGTCGCCAGCGTTGGACAAACTCGCGGCGGAGGGGCTGAAGTACAACCGCTTCCACACCACCGCGCTGTGCTCGCCGACGCGGGCAGCGCTCATCACAGGGCGCAACCACCACTCGGCCTCGACCGGCGTCATCACCGAGGCGGCCACCGGATACGACGGCTACGCCTGCGTGCTGCCGCGAAGTTGCGGCACCATCGGCGAGGTGCTTCGCCAGAACGGTTACGCCACCGCCTGGATCGGCAAGAACCACAACACTCCTGCGTGGGAGACGAGCACGGCGGGGCCGTTCGACCGCTGGGCCAACGGCCTCGGCTTCGACTACTTCTACGGGTTCAATGCCGGTGACATGAACCACTGGGATCCGGTCCTCTACGAGAACCGTAATCTCGTACCGAAGAGCAATGACGCGAACTACCACATGACGGAAGACCTGGCCGATAGGGCCATTGACTGGACTCGCAAGGTCACGAGCATCGCCCCGGACAAGCCGTTCTTCCTGTACGTCGCGCCGGGGGCAAACCATTCACCGCACCACGCGCCGAAGGAATGGATCGACAAGTGTAAGGGCCAGTTTGACGGCGGCTGGGACGCCTACCGCGAGGCGACGATCGAGCGCCAGAAGAAGCTCGGCGTGATTCCGCTGGACACGAAGTTGACCGCGCGCAGCGACGGATTGCCTGCGTGGAACTCGCTGAACGACGGGCAGAAGAAGGTGTACGCGCGGATGATGGAGGTGTTCGCCGGGTATGCCGCACACGTCGACCACCACATGGGCCGCGTCATCGAAGCCGTCAAGAAACTGCCGAACGCCGACAACACGATTTTCATCTACGTCGTTGGTGACAACGGGGCGAGTGCCGAAGGCGGCCTCGAAGGGAGCCTGAACGAGAACCTGTTCTTCAACGGCTTCCCCGAGAAGTGGGAGGAAAACCTCAAGCACATCAATGAGATCGGCGGGCCGAAGTGGTTTAACCACTACCCGAGCGCGTGGGCGCATGCCATGAACACGCCCTTCCAATGGACGAAGCAGGTCGCCAGCCACTTTGGCGGCACCCGCAACCCGATGGTCATCTCCTGGCCGGCCAAGATCAAAGGCAAGGGGAGAGTGTGCTCGCAGTTCCTGCACGTCATCGACATCGTGCCGACACTCTATGACGCGATTGGCATCACTCCGCCCGAGATGCTCAACGGCATTCGGCAGAAGCCAATCGAGGGCGCGAGCTTTCTCACGTCGTTTACGGATTCAGCCGCCCCGGAAACGCGGAAGACACAATACTTCGAGTTGCTCGTAAATCGCGGCATGTATCACAATGGCTGGATGGCTTCGAGTCGCAGTTTCGTTCCCTGGTCGCCGATCCGCGGCGAGTTCGACCCGCTCACGGCGAGGTGGGAACTCTACAACGTGGAGAGGGATTTCTCGCAGGCAGAGGACGTCGCGGCCGAATATCCCGAAAAGGTCAAGGAACTCGAGCTGCTCTTTTGGAAAGAGGCAGAGAGGTACAAAGTGCTTCCGCTCGACTGGCGCGCGGTGGAGCGGCTTAACAGTGAACTTCAAGGCCGGCCCAACATCGCCGGGAAGCGGAACAAGTACGTGTACTACCCCGGCCAGATCGCCCTGCCGGAAGGTGCCTGCCCGCCGGTGTTGAACAAGTCGTTCTCCGTCACCGCCGAGATCGACATTCCCGAAGAGGGAGCCGATGGAATGATCTTTACGCAGGGCGGACTGACCGGTGGCTACGGCATCTACCTACGCGATGGCAGAGCCCACCTCGTCTACAACATGCTCGCCATCGAGCGATTCACGGTGATATCCGATCCCTTACCCAAGGGAAAGGTTTCGCTCACAGTGGATTTCGCCTACGAGGGAAAAAAAGGCGAACTTGGCAAACCCGCGACGGTGACAATCATGGCCAACGGCAAGAAAGTCGGCGAAGGAAAGCTGCCGAAGACGGTGCCGCTGCAGTTCTCGCTCGGCGAAGGCATCGACGTCGGCATGGATAACGGCTCAGCAGTTGACCTCACCTACAAGCTGCCATACACGTTCACGGGTAGCATCGAGAAGGTGATGGTGGAATTGAAGTGAGCGACACCGGCCGAACCAGCCGCTGCAGCAGACCGCGAGGGCATGACGGCTTCCCCAGATGTCTAGCTCTCTCGGCCCCCGCGGCTGCTGAGCGGAGTCGTTCGGCCATCGAGTCTCATAGGAAAAAAGCCTAATGTCATTGAACAAATTTTGGTTTGCTCTCGCTAAAGTCGTACTCTTCGTCGCGCTCGCCGCGGGTGGGGATGCTGGCGCTGAGAAACTGCACGGTACTTGGATTGGGAAGAGTGAAGGCGAGCCAATCACGCTCACGTTTGGTTCGAAAAACGTCGTCAAGGTGCGCGTGGGGAAGGACACCGGTGAAGGAACTTACTCGGTAGATTGGAACAAGAAACCAGCCCACCTGGACATCGACTGGGGGAAGCAAGGAAAGGTAAGGACGATAATTGAACTCACGGATGACGACCTTAATTTTGAAAATGTTGACCCTGGTACAGGCCGTCCCAAAATGTTTACTGACAAAGCTGTGACCCTGAAAATGGAAAAAGTAAAGTAGTAGCCAGCCGGGCCATGGCCGAACCAGGCGTTCCACCTGACTGCGGCGGCATGACGTGAAATCATGATTCAATGTCTCACCAGCCGCCGCATCAGGTGAGCTGTTACGTTAGCCCATCAAAAGTTTCCGTTGGCGGCACAGCCTTTAGTCGGTATACTGACGTCCATGAGTACCGTCGAAGAAATCGAAGCGGCGATCCAGCAGTTGTCTCCTGATGAGATGGCGGCGTTTCGCGCTTGGTACGCGGAGTTTGATGCCGCTGCTTGGGATCGCCAGATCGCCGACGACGAGGCCGCGGGGCGGCTCGACTGGCTGATTAACGAAGCCCTCGATGATCTGGACGCGGGGCGCTGCACCGATCGATGAAGCATCGCGCAAGCCCGCGTTTCTGGCGTCATTACCGGGCCTTGCCGGACGAGGTTCAGCAACTTGCCGATCGCGGCTACCAGATGCTCCTCCAGGATCCGCGGCATCCGTCCTTGCGTTACAAGCGGATTGGAAAGCTTTGGTCAGCCTGCGTAGGCCTGCATCATCGTGCGCTCGCAACCGAGCGGGATGGAGAGATCGTTTGGATGTGGATTGGGAGCCACGGAGAATATGACCTGCTGCTCCGAAGAAAGGGCTAACAACGCAATGCAGCGGACTCGCGATAAAATCCGGCGGTGTGGATCGCGTAAGGTCGCGAGCCGCTGATCGCGAGCGTTCTGGCGAACCGTTGACCGTCCTCGGGTGATTGATGAATCCAACCGTTTACCTTGAAACAACGATCATCGGCTACCTGGCGATGCAGCCCAGCGGCGTCCTACGGATCGCTGCCAACCAGCAGACCACGCACGAGTGGTGGACAG
>CAYSPN010000858.1:0-1773 GCA_964432895.1 uncultured Candidatus Kuenenia sp. | reverse complement strand
CCTGCCGCCCGACGCCAATCTGCGGCGGGAACTCGACCTCGACTCGATCGATTTTCAGAACTTCGTCATCCGGCTCTGCAAGGAGTTGACGATCGACATCCCTGATCGCGACGCGCCGAAGCTCACGACGCTCGGCGGGTGTGTGGACTATCTCGCTTCCCGGACGAATCGATCGGTCGACCCCACATCCGCAAGCAGCTGAGGGGGATGAGCGGCAAATGACTCTCGTCAACTCCCCCCGGATGGAAGGCCGACCTTCGCCCGGAGCCAGTTCCTGATGTATTCCCGCTCCGGAGTGGGTCGCAGCGAAAAGATCGATCCGTGGTTGACCCACGGCAGTGGATAGAACGTCACCTCGCTCGTCGGCGGCTTGTGCGCTTCGATGAGCTCGCGTGTCTTCGTCTGGCTGCAGTCATAGATGGGTTTGAGCTTGAATGCAGCAATGGCATCTCCGATCGTACGGCAGCCGGCCGCCTCGATTTTCGGGACCAGCTGCTTGTCCGGATTGCCATTGAGGGGATCCGTGTTGTATTCCGCGATGCACAATTGCGAGATCCTTCCCAGCCTCGCGATGTTCTTGGCGGCGACTTCCTTGTAGTCGGCGCCCCCCAGGGCGATCTTGGTGCCCGTGATGTCGAGGCCGGCATGGAAATAGTGGGCGCCCGGCACCATCGCCTTCCAGAGCGACGCGATCTCGTCGTCGTAGAGGCCGATGAGGTTGCAGGCGATACCACCCCGCGAATAGCCCATGAGGATGCAGTTGTCGCGGTCTCCGCCCCACTTCTCGCAGACCTCCTTCACGGCCTGCTTCGCGTATGCGACAGTGTTCGAGAGCGCGGTGCCGCCGCCCCAGTTGACCTGGACATCAGGCTGCGTCGCCGGGAACTCGCTCACGATGGGGAGAATCACCCAGATGAAGTCACGGCCGCCGGTGAGCCCGTAGCCGATGCCGCTCAGGCTCTGCACCCCCACGGTGTTGCCCAGGTATTCGAAGACGACGGGATACTTTTTCCCCGGTTCCCAGTTGGTCGGCAGGGAGACGGCATGTCCCTGCAGGGCAGTGGGAGATGCGGGCCGGCCGGAGGGAAAGAACTTCGGATTCGCGATCTGGTCCATGACAACCTTCCCTGGCCCGGGGGTATCGGAAAACTCGGTCGGCCGGGTGAGGTCTTCAGGGATCGTGCGGATGTCATAGGGGCCATCGAGCCGAGGGGCTGGCGCCATCGCTGCCGGCGCGATGGCGGGCCCTGGCTGCCCCCCGGGCCCGGCATCGGCGAGATGGTTGGCGGCTAGTGCCACCGCCAGCGCGATGCCATACAGAGGACAGGTGGCGAGCCGACGGTTCACGCCGGGCATCATGCCGGGCATCATGCCGCTGGGATCGCCTGGTTCATGTCGTTTCCTCACTTGAGCTTCTCGAGGATCGGCTTGAGCCGGGCGGCATACGCATCATAGCCCGCGGGGGAGAGGTGGATGTTGTCGGGCTTGAACAGGCTCTTTTTGAGCGTGCCGTCGGCCTCGACGAAATCGGCCGTCAGGTCGAGCACCTGCACCATTCCGTCGGCGGCGAGGTCGAGGCCGTCGAGCGCGGCGTTGGTCTTCTTGATGTCCTCGTAGAAGCGGTTGCCGGGGGCGTGGGCCGGCAGCACCTTGGCCACGATCAGGTGGGCCTTCGGAAATTTCTCGCGCAGGTTCAACGAGCACGTCTTGGTGCCCTGCGCCGCCGGCTCGATGCCGGTTTCGGGCGTGAAGAACATGTTGTTGTTGCCGATC
>CAYSPN010000857.1:0-5264 GCA_964432895.1 uncultured Candidatus Kuenenia sp. | reverse complement strand
GGATCGCGGGCCAACTCCGCCAGCAGCCCGTGACAGGCGGCCACCTCCGCGAGGTGCAACTCCGACTCGATGCAGATCCGTTCGAATGCCTCCAACTGGTCGGAGGAGAGCGTGTTGTCGAGATATTCGGCCACGGAGTTGGGGTCTTCCGTGAGACCGCGACCGTCCGTTTTGGGGGCGCCGATCGCGGTCCGGCCGACCGCCGCGCGGATGCGGTCCACGAGGTGCGTCGCCACCACACTGGACGACACCTTCGCCCCCAGTTCCTGTTGTTCGCCGTCGGGAAGGACGCCGTCCAGCCAGGCCAGCAGTGTTCTGAGTGTGAGACGCATGGATCTTGCTCCGGGCCGCCGTTGCGGATGGGGGAAGAGGGGGCTCCATCTTTAACAGTGGCATCCTGGCGGTATTTTCGTGCCGGGTTCTGAAAAAAACCCGCGGAACGACGAAACCGGCCCACAGCGACCCTTCCGCCCAGCATCTGCGTAAAGAAGGACGCGCAGACGTTCCGTTCCGGCGGACTACAATCCTGCAGGTTCGCAAAGGGCTCCTGGAGACCGTCCATATCCATGACCGCCATGCCCCGACACCGTCGCCAAGCCATCCTGCGGGAGGCATCCGGCTACATCGAACTTGGCGAACTGCTCGTGCAGCAGGACACCCCCGTGCCGCCGAGCGGCCAGAAACTGCTGCATCGAGCCCTGGACCTTCTGGCACTGCTCCCGGAGCCGACACGCTCGACCCCGATTGCGAAGCTGCTCGAGGGGGAAGCCCTGCGGGCGTTGGGCCGCTTCGAGGAAGGTCTCGTTGCGCTCCACCTCGTGGCCGAGCAGGAGCCCAAGCGGCTGGAAGCATGGCTGGGAATGGGCTGGTGCCTCAAGCGATTGGGGCGGCTCGACGAAGCGATTCTGGCCCTTGAGCAGGGGCTGCGTGCTTCGCCCCGTGAGCCGATCCTGCTCTACAATCTCGCCTGTTATCATTCGCTAGCCGGCCGCGTGCAGGCTGCCATCGAGCACCTCACAAAGGCCATTTCGCTTGACGATCGATACCGGGATCTCACCGGAGCCGAGCCCGACTTCGATCCTATCCGGCAAGATCCGCGGTTTGTTGCAGCCACGCACGTCACGGTATGAATCTGGCAATCCACCATGACGAGTCCAGCCCTTCAGGAAGTCGTCGCCCTGTTGGGCTGCCCCGCGGCGGGCAATCCCGCGCAGTATCTCTTTGAGCGGATGATCACGGCGGCGGGCCTCGACTGGCAGTTCGTCACGCTCGATGTGCCGCCCGAACGGATCGCCGAGGCGATTGCGGGCGTGTCGGCCATGGGGTTTCGTGGCTGCCTCCTCGCGGGTGCGTTGCGGGCGGCGGCACTCTCGGCCGTTGCAACGGCCAGCCCGGCCGCCACGTTTGCCGGCGCGGTCGGCCTGATCGCGCGTCAACCTGAAGGCCCTGCCGGCCACATGACCGACGGCCGTGGCGTGCTCGAGGCGCTCCGCTCACACATCGATCCGGCGGGGGCAAACGTGCTCATCGTTGGCGCCGGGGCGGCGGCACGGGCCGCAGCCCTCGAGCTATCGCTGGCCCGCGCCGCCGAAATCCTCGTCTGCGACCGCACGCCGGAGCGGGCGGCGAATCTCGTCGACGCACTCACCGCGATGGCCGCCGCCCCTGCCTCGGCCCTCCCCTGGGATGCGGCGATCACGATCCCCGACCGAGTCGGCATCGTCGTGACGGCGGTGCCGACCGACGGACAGAAGCAGGTCGTGCCGCTCTCCGGCCTGCGACCGGACCTGGTGGTGGCCGATCTCGCTCTGGTGAGCCAGCCTGCGCCCGTGACGGCAGCCGCGAGAACCGCGGGGGCCTGCGTGATCGACGGCCTGGAGATCCATTGTGAGCGGACGGCGATCGACTTCCACTCGCTGACGGGACTCGAGGCCGACACGGAAATGCTCCGCGACGCCCTCGACGAATTCTTCAGCGCATAGTCAGCCCGCATATCCCATCCAAGCCCGCAGCGCAAGCAAGGGAATCCCATCCCATCCCATCCAAGCCCGCAGCGCAAGCAAGGGAATCCCGTCTCATCCAAGCCCGCAGCGCAAGCAAGGGAATCCGCGATGAGCGAAGCCGCACGGGCTCGCGCCGGCTCAGGCCGCCGCCGCCGGTTTGGCGAGCCGCTCGATCTTTTTGAGGAGTGCCGCGGCGCTCGTCCGCACGTCGCCCACGGGGTCCTGCGTGAGTTTCTCAACGAGGTCGAGCAGCTGCCGGGGCGGCGGCTCGTGGGTGGCATCAACGAGGAGCGCCAGCCCCCGCAACGCGTTGACAACCACGAGCGCCCGCTTGTAACGCCGCGACTGGGCCGCCGGATCGGCCGCCGCGTCGGGGCCCACCGCCACGTCGGGCAGGGCGAGCATTTCCGCGAGCGTGTCGAGCGATTCCGCCTGGCCCTGCCGGGCTAGTGCGAGCGCCGCGTTAAACCGCACATCGTCGGACGTGTCGCCCGCGAGCAGGCCGAGCCGCTCGATGGCCGCGGGGCCGCCCAAGACGCCGAGCGTGAAGGCGGAGGCCGACCGCACCTGTGCGTCGTCGCTCTGCGAGGCGGCGATCACCGCCGCAGTGACTCCGGGGGCATCGTCGAAGGAACGGCCCACCGCCACGAGGTTGGTCGCCAAGACCGCCAGTGCCTCCACGGCCGCGCGGGCCGTCTGCGGATCGGCAAGATTCTTGGCGCGTCCCACCAGCGGACCGGCCGCGGCGGGAATGGCGAATTCGCCCAGGGCACGGCAGAGGTAGAGCCGCAAGGTCTGCGACTGCTCGCCGCTGCGGCCGCTGGCCGCTTCGTCGTCGAGGATGCGGCCCAGTTCCGTGGCGAGCGACTCATCGGACTTGAGCGCGGCGCCGCCGGGGCCGCGGAGGTCGTTGGCGAGGTTGAGGGCCGCCTGCCAGCGGCCTTCGTTGTCGCGGCGGAGCGTCTTCACATAGGCCTGCGGGTCGCTGCCGAGGTGGGCGAGCCAGTGGAAGGCCAGCCACACGCCGACGATGATGGCGACGATCACGCCCGGCACAAGAAACAGTTGGACGAGAAACGCCGCATTGGGCGGCTCAACGGGCGGCAGTGAGTCGTCCTGAGAAACAGTCCGGCGGGGAGAGTCGGCCATGAAGGGTGTGTCAGCCAGATGACGTGCCGCACACTTTTGCGACGCGAGGGGTGGTGGAAGGACAGCGATCAGCGAGAATCAGGGGGTCGGGTTTGGCAGGAAGGCCTCACCCGTAGAAGCAGTCTAGGTGGTCACCCCTGTGCGTCAACGTCCGGACCTTTCCGAAATGCCCCCCTCCGCCCCTCCACTGCCTGCGGTCTGGGTCGATGTGTCGCTGCCGTCGGTCGAGGAAAATCTCGCACTCGACGAGGCCCTGCTGGAACTGGCCCACGAGGGCCTGGCGCCGGCAACCTGCGTCCGCACCTGGATGGCAGCAGAGCCGGCCGTCGTGCTCGGATCGTCGAGCCGCATCGACGAGGAGATCGATCAGCAGGCCTGTGAGGCGGCGGGTGTGCGGGTGGTGCGTCGGCCAAGCGGCGGGGCGACCGTAGTGCTCGGACCGGGCTGTCTGATGTGGTCGGTGATCACGCCGCATGCCGAGGGCGTGCCGCCGATCGAGGCGATTCATGCGGCGATGCTCGAACCGTTGGCGGCCGCGATCAATGACGTGTTGCCCACGTTGGGCCCGCCGGGCAGCCGGCGAGTGGCCCGCCGCGGCACGAGTGATCTGGCGGTCTTCACGGAGCACGACACGACCGAACGCAAGGTGTCGGGCAACGCGCTGCGGGTGCGACGGCATGGGGTTCTCTACCATGGCACGCTTCTCGATCGTTTCGATCTTGGCCTCGTGGGGAGGGTGCTCAGGCATCCGCCACGCGAGCCCGACTATCGATCGCGACGATCGCACGGCGAGTTCATCGCCAACCTTGGCCTCGGCCGAGAGACGCTCGAGCAGGCCGTTCGTGACGCCTTCCATGCCACCCGCGCGCACGGCGAGTGGCCCCGTGACCGTGTCGCCCGGCTCGTCGCCGAACGCTACGCCGCGAGCGACTGGACCAGCCGACTCTGAAGGCCCCGCGGCGTGGCAGCGAGTTTTTAACGTGCTGAATCCCGCCCTCCCTCGTGGCAGCAAGTTGTTAACTTGCTGAATCCTGCCTTCCCGCACCCTCGCCCAGGCAACCTGGGCAAGCTTGACCGGAAGTGGGGGATAGGTGGTCTGCCGATTGCAAGCTCATCGCGTTCGCGGAAATCGGCCGATCCTCCCTATGGCGGATGGGATTCGGTGTCGGGATCGTGGCTGGTGGTCGAAAGAAAACAGTCTTTCGGCGGCGGCCGCTCCTGAGTAGGGTTCCCGACCCGATCGACAGGAAGTCGTTCGACAGTTCGCACCAGCGACAGCCCGCAACAGGAGGTTGCCTACTATGCGTTTGCACATGAATGCCGCGGACGTGCGGCGATTGGTCACGCATTACTTCCTCGATCTCGGCGTAGACAGCGTCGAAGTCGATGACGTCCAGGAAAACATCCGGATCGACAGGGGCCGCTGCGTGGCCCGCTGCTACCGCGTCGCGGAGATGTTCGCGATGTGGATGATCGATGTCGGAGTGTTGCAGTTCTACGACGCCGACGGCGAGATGCTGCACACCGTGAACCTGTTCACGGAACTGCAGCCGCAACGGGCCGCCGCCTGATCGCGGCGACTCTTCGAGTGACTCGGGCATGGTCCGGGGCGAACGCTGCGCCGGCGTGCCTGGGTGATTATTCGATCATGTTTTGACGTCTTGACGGTGTGGTGTCTGGGGGGATCGTGCGCGCGGAGGCGGAGCCACCGCTGCGCGGATGGAGTGGCCTGACGGCCGGGGGGCTGGCGATGTCCGACACGTTTGATCTGGTGCGATCGCCGCGACTGTCGATCGTCATTCCCACGCCGGCCGACACCGCCGCGATGGAGGAAACGCTGGTCAGCGTTTTGGAACACCGGCCCGACGACTGCGAAATCGTGGTGTCGCTCGGCTGCGACTATGCCGACCCGTGGAATATCCGCGAAGAGGTGCGGTTTGTGCAGGCACCCGCCGGGTCGAGTCTGGTGGGCTGCGTGAATCTCGGCGTGGCGGCCAGCGAGGGGGATGTGGTGCATGTCCTCGCCGCGGGCTGGCGGGCGACGGAAGGCTGGACCGATCGGCCGATGGAGCGACTCGAGGATGACGATGTGGGGGCTGTCGTGCCGCTGGG
>CAYSPN010000856.1:0-3248 GCA_964432895.1 uncultured Candidatus Kuenenia sp. | reverse complement strand
CGTCGCGGCACGCACCGGCTGGACCGCCGGGCGATCGACGCGATTCTCGCCGGGGCCGACATCTTCAAACGATTCATCGGCGAGATGGCGGCTCAGATCGAGGGCACTGGGGTTGGCCAGCAGATCAGCCTGCCGGTGGCGGCCGTGATCGACGAGGTGAAGTCGCTGCTGTCCGGCCAGCCGCAGGCCTCGGCGCCGCAGGCTGCCAGGAACGCGACTCCTGCTCCCGTCGTGTCCGCTGCTGTTGCACCGCAGCCCGCTGCCGAGCCGGCAGTCGTGCCCGCACCCGCGGTGCTCACGCCGCCGCCGCTTGCCGCCGAGATTCCCTCCGCGCCGACGCCAATCACGGCCGCCGACACCGAACAGCCTGCAGTCGCCCGTCCGGCCGCCGCAGCAGCGAGTGCTGGGGCCGGCGCCGCCGGCCTGATCCGGGTCGACACGGCCAAGCTCGACGGCCTTATCGATCTCGTGGGCGAGCTTGTGATCGCCCAGTCGATGGTCACCCAGAATGCCGACCTACAGTCGGTCGCCAGCGAGCAGCTAGCCCGCAGTCTCGGGCAGCTTCGCGGCATTTCCACGGAGCTGCAGCGAACAGCGTTGTCGCTGCGGATGGTGCCGATCCGCGGCACGTTCCAGAAGATGGCGAGGCTCGTCCGCGACCTTTCCGGGCAGGTCGGCAAGGAGATCCGGCTGGTGCTCGAGGGTGAGGAGACGGAACTCGACCGCACGCTGGTCGAGGAACTCGGCGATCCCCTCGTCCACATGATCCGCAATGCGGCCGACCACGGAATCGAGTCGCCGGCAGACCGGGTCGCAGCCGGCAAGGAGCCGTCTGGCACGATCATCCTCCGCGCCTTCCACAAGGGCGGCATGGTGTTCATCGAGATTCAGGACAACGGCCGGGGCTTGAGTGTCTCGCGGATCCGCGCCAAGGCGGTCGAGCGGGGCCTGATCGTGGCGCACGAGCAGCTCACCGATCGTGAGGTGCTCGACCTGATCTTCGCCCCCGGCTTCTCGCTGGCCTCCACGGTCACCGACCTGTCGGGCCGCGGGGTGGGCATGGACGTCGTTCGTCGCAACATCGAGCGGCTCCGTGGCACGATCGAGATCGACTCGGTCGAGGGGCGGGGCACGACGTTCACCATCGGTCTGCCGCTCACGCTGGCGATTATTGAAGGACTGCTCGTGCAGGTGGGTGACCAGCGGTTCGTCGTGCCTACGCTGTCGGTGCGGGAGTCGTTCCGTCCCCTGCCCTCGATGATGTCGGCGGTGCATGGCCGTGGCGAGATGGTGAGCGTCCGTGGCACGCTGACGCCGCTCCTGCGGCTCGCCAAACATCTCCATATCCCCGGTGCCGTCACTGACCCCACACAGGGTATCGTGATGGTGCTCGAGGCTGGCCAGGACTGCCGCTGCGTGCTCGTCGACGCTCTCGTGGGCAAGCAGGAGGTGGTCATCAAGAGCCTCGGGGAAACCTTTCAGGATCAGCAGGTGTTCGCCGGCGCGGCCATCCTCGGCGATGGCCGCGTGGGCTTGATCCTCGACACCAGCGGGCTCGTTCGATTGAAGCTCAAACACACAGAGGCGGCATAGCCAACCACGCCCGGCAACCATGACACACCCCAGCCAATCACCAAACGTCTCCCCTCATCAGTCGGAACTTGCGGCCCGTGCCGGCAAGTATCTGACGATCACGCTCGGCCGCGAGTCGTACGGGATTCCCGTGCTCAAGGTGCGGGAGATCATCCGAATCTGCCCGATCACGCGAGTGGCCAACATGCCGCCCCAGGTGCGGGGCGTGATCAACCTTCGGGGCAAGGTCATCCCGGTCGTCGACCTGCGGACCCGGTTCGGCCTGCCCTCAGGCCCGGATCATGACCGCACCTGCATCGTGGTCACGCAGGTGGCCGCCACGGTGGGCAATGGCAGCCGGCTCTACGGCGTGATCGTCGACGGTGTCGAGGAGGTGGCCCACTTTTCCGCTGCCGACATCCAGCCAACCCCCGACTTCGGCGGTGCGATCGACACACGGTTCATCACCGGGATGGCCAAGTCGGGCGACAGCGTCAAGTCACTCATCGATCTCGACGCGATCGCTGCCGCCGAGGGCACATCGCTCGACGTACCACCGGCCGTTCCGACCTCCGCTACGCCGTAGGCCAGACCTGCGATTCCGTTTTCACTCCCCCTCGAATCCACGACCCGTTTCACCCTGCTCGAAGAACTCCCATGAATACCTGGACTATCCCCCGCCGCATCGTTGCCGGGTTTATTACTCTCTTCCTGATCGCGCTGTTGCTCGGGGCCTTGAGCCTGTGGCGGGTGGTCGACATCAACAGGAATGTCGTGGTGCTGGCGACCAACTCCGTCCCCTCGGTCGTCGGTCTCAATCGCATCGTCCAGAAGAATCTGGTCGCGGCCCGGAGCGTGCGTCGTGCGATGCTCGACGCCGTGGACGACCCAAAGTCGTGGACGACGGCGGGGGCGGCAGTCGACGCCGCTGTGAAGGACGGGGATGCGCTTTGCGCGGAGTACCCGTCGTTCTTTGTTGACGAAAGGGACAGGCAAGTCTTCAAGGCCGCCACCACCGCGCGTGACTCGCTGCTCGCGGTGGTCCGCGGGGTGATTGGGCTTCTAAAGGACGGCAATCACGAAGCGGCGAGGGATCTGGTGCGGGATCGGCTTGATCCCGCCGTGCAGGAGAGCACGGATCGTTTCAACGACTGCATCGAATACAACACCGGCGTGGCCCAGGCACAGGTCGATTCCGCACGCAGCAAGGTGACCAAGAGTTTCATTCTCATCGGTGCGGCCCTAGCCCTGGCCCTGTTGCTGGCCAGCCTGCTGGGATGGAGCGTTATTCAGTCGACGGTCCGAGCCCTGCGGGCCGTGTCTTCATCCCTCGAGGGTAGTGCCGCACAGACGGCGACCGCCTCCGGTCAACTCGCGAGCGTGAGCCAGGCGTTGGCCGCGGGCTGCAGTGAGCAGGGCTCGTCGGTGGCGCAGACGAGCGCCGCGCTGGAAGAGATGTCGACGATGATCCGCAGCACCGCCGACAATGCGTCGCGGGCGAAGGATCTCGCCAATCAGGCACGTACGGCGGCCGAGACGGGCTCGCGGACGATGGTCGCGATGAACGAGGCGATGACCGCCATCGAGGTGTCGAGCGCCGAAGTGGCCAAGATCGTGAAGAACATCGACGAGATCGCCTTTCAGACCAACATCCTCGCCCTCAATGCGGCGGTCGA
>CAYSPN010000855.1:0-1736 GCA_964432895.1 uncultured Candidatus Kuenenia sp. | reverse complement strand
ACGAAGAACGCCACTACCAGCGGCGGGATCGGCGGGAGCAGGACCGCCAGCCACTTCTGCCGGTCCTGTTCCTTGCGAATCTTCGCATCAAGCTGGCGCTCGACACTCTCGACCTCGGTGTCCCGCTTCCGCTTGAGCTGTTCGATCTTGGTGTCGAGCCGCCGCTGCGCGAGCCGCTGCCGGCTGGCGAGCTGCTGCACGGCCTGCATCGCCGCCTGCGGATCGGCGTCGCCTGCGGTCTCCATCTCCTTGATCTTTTTCTCGAACTCGCCCACTTCCGCCTGCATTGAGTCGTTGGCACTGCGCTCCGCCTCGTCGAACTCGGCGATGAACTTCTGCCGCTCGGCATCGGCCTTCTCGCGGGCGGCAGCCACAGTGTCTTCGATCCGCTCGAGCGTGCGGTGCTTCGGCTTCCGCTTGCGGATCTCGAGGAACCGGTCGTCACCCGCCAGCGAGTCGAGAATGTTGAGCACGAACGTGACGTTGTCGAAATTGAGGCCAAACACCTCGTCGGGACGGTTACGGAGGCCGAAGATCCGGCCGTCCATCAGGTCGATGTCGGCGACCACGACGGCACGGATCGGCTTCGCGGCCGCCCCTCCGTCCTTGTCCGATTCCTGACCGGCTTGTTGACCGCCGCCCGCCGCCGACTTGCGTTCGATCGCCACGGCCAGCACCATCGACTCCTTCGCCTGCTTCTCGAAGATCTGCAGCTGCCTCATGTCGCCGCGGTTGCCCATCACCTGCTCGACCTCGATCGTCCCGGTGCGAAGGCCCGTCTGGGCCAGCGGCGTCCAGGTCACGTCGGCCTTGTCGTCCTTCACGACAGCGCCCGGAAACGGAAACAGCACCTCCTGCAGGCCCGCGGTGATCGGCTGACGGGCATTGAACCCGGGCAGTGTGCCCGAGGCGTTCGCGGTGAGATCGGCGTCGATGAAGACGAACTCATCCGGCAGCTCGAGCTTGGGATGCGGGTTGTAATCCTGGCAGACGATGAGCGGGTCCGCGCCGGTCTGTCCCATCGCCGGCCGGCCCCCTCGCGCCATGAGCTTCATACCAAGCGTCTGCCAGAGCTGACCGATGTCGCCCTTGGGCTGCTGCTGCGGCTGAAACATCGCCATCGGCCCGCCCGGTCCGCGCCTGGGCTGCGCCGTGCCAGGTACGCCCTGCATCAGCACCGGCAGCGGATCCTCGAACACCGCGACCGGCTGGCCCGCGCGGACGGCGGCCACGAAATGGTTCATCTGCTCCGGCCCCAATGACGACGGCTGCACGGCCAACAGCACGTCGTAGCGGTCGGTGATCGGCGCCGACGCATCGACCTGCACCACGTCGTATTGCTTCTCGAGCTCTTCGAGCACAGGCTGCCGCGGCCGCTGCTGGCCGGTGGCCATGTCGAAGCCGCCGAAGAGATCGGCGTCGGTCGTGAGCACTCCCAGCCGCTTTCGCTTCTGCTGGGCTGCGGTGCAGATCGAGCGGATCAGCTCATATTCCACCGGCGTGCCCTTGTCGAAGAACGGCACGACCACCTTCTCGAGGCCGCTCGTGAAAGCACACCCCAGGAAGATGCTTTCGTCACGGTAGGCGCCCCGCACCCGCGATAGCACGCTCACCGGCTCGATGCCGAACTGCTGCGACGCCAGCGCCGCGGCCTCGGTCTTGGGATCGGTGGCGATCACCTCGACGTTGACCTTCCCGCGGCCGAGCTGCTGGAACTGCCGCAGCATGTTGAGCAG
>CAYSPN010000854.1:0-4467 GCA_964432895.1 uncultured Candidatus Kuenenia sp. | reverse complement strand
CCCCTTCGCCGAAGTTCTGGCCAGCGGTCAGCCCGACTTCCCGTTCTGTCTCTGTTGGGCCAACGAGCCCTGGTCGCGTCGCTGGGATGGCTCCGATGCTGATCTGCTCCAGCCGCAGGGGTATTCCGCGGACGACGACCTTGCCCACATCCGCTGGCTGCTGGGGCCGCTCACCGATCCCCGTGCGATTCGCATCGATGGGCGGCCCGTATTCATCGTCTATCGTGCGGACCAGCTTCCCGAGCCGGCACGCACCACCGACTGCTGGCGGCGGGAGGCCGAGCGGGCCGGCCTGCCCGGGCTCTATCTGATGGCCGTTGAGACGGGCTGGGATGCCGGATGGGATGCGACGCGTGTCGGCTTCGATGCCAAGGTGCTCTTCCAGCCGCAGTTCAGCCTGCTTGACACGACGCCGCGATGGGATGTCTACAATTCCATGACCAAGGTCTTCGATTACGCGTCCGCTTGGCCGGTGCTCGCGAGCCCGCCACCGGTTTCATATCCACGGTTCGACACCGTCTTCCCCGGTTGGGACAATACGGCCCGCCGCGGTGAGAATGCCTGGGTGGTCCACGGCAACACGCCGGCAAGGTACGAGGAGTGGCTTCGCCTCGCGGTCGACCGTACGCTCGCCCGGCCAGAGGATCAGCGGATCGTGTTCATCAACGCCTGGAACGAATGGGCCGAAGGCGCCCATCTCGAGCCCGATAGCACGCATGGCCACGGCTTTCTCGAGGCGACCAGGCGTGTCGTGACTCCAGCAGAGGTTTCCAGGCAATGAGCGAGCGCTGTGCCAGGCTGGTGGCGTTCTATGTGCCTCAGTTTCATCCGATCACGGAGAACGACGAGTGGTGGGGCAAGGGCTTCACCGAGTGGACCAACGTCAGCAAGGCGCAGTCGCTATGCTGATCCACCGCGACAAACGATTCGCCTTCCTGTCGAATCCGAAGGCGGCCTCGACCACGATTGAGACGTGGCTGGGCCAAACGCCCGGCATGGCATGCTTTCAAGGGGACGCCAAGTTCAAGCACACCACTTTCCAGGGCTTCGTCAAGGTGATGCAGGCGTATGGCGAGCCGGTTGATGACTATGAGGTGATGTGCATCGTGCGGCACCCGCTGGATAAGGCGAGGAGCTGGTTCCGATACCGATCACGACAGGCACTCTCAAACAATCCTGATCGCTACCTCGGCGACCGCACCTTCACGGAGTATGTCGAGGAGATATTGCATGAGCACGAGAATGGGAGGCGGGATTTCAGGTTTCTCAATCTGAGATTCGTCTGCGACGAGCATGCCGCCGTGCGGGTGGGCCGTATCTTTCCCTATCACCGAATCGACGCTGCTTTCGAATACCTTCGCCGCCGTCTGGATTTGTCGGGGCCAGTTCCCGCGGAGGCACTCAACGTGTCGCCCGAGGTCGATACAACGCTGTCGCCGGAATTGACGCAGGCGTTCAGCCAAGTGTTTGCCGAGGAAATCCAATGGTATGAATCACTGGACTAAGGTCATGGATGACTTTTTCCACAGACAGCTAGACGAGCGCAGCCAGCGAGGGCCTCAGGCAGTTGAACAACTCTCGATGGGGCACGGCGGACGGATAGTAGGAATTGACCCACATGGGCCGGCCGTTCGGCTCCCAAAAAGGACACGGCATACCCGTCAGCCGGCTCATGAGCGGAAACGTCGGGCATGGATCTGGAGAAAGCTCCGTGTAGCTCGTTGCGAGTGATGCCAATTCATCGACCATGTCCTTCGACACCAACTGAGGGAATGACCCAAAGTCAGGAGCATTGCGACTCAACTCGACGGACCAATCAGACGGCCGTCGGCTGGACATCCATACCAAGAACACGGGCACCCGGATCGAGCGAATGAGCCGGCTCATCGCGTCGAGATAATTGACGCGCCACCTGTCGATGAGCCGTGCCGCTTCCTGTCGATCCTGCAACCAGATGGACTTGAGGAGTTCGATGCGGTCACGACGAGGATCCTCGCTGCCAGTTCGGGCTGTCACGCGACCTCCGGGATATTCTTCACAGCCGATGCTCCTTCCGGAAAGAACCTGAAGGACGACGCCGCGGCCCCGATTCGCTGCACCGATGAATTCCTCCTTCAGATAAAACTCCGGCCCCGCACCACCAACCGAGAGATTGAGGACCGGCAGCCCCATCTCTTGCTGAACCATCATGTGGAATGGGTTGGGATGAAACCGACCAAAGAGTTGTGCAGCGCCAAAAATCGTAAGGTACTCGCCGCCGGTCAAGTGTTCGACGGCCGGCCGCGGCCCCCGAAACAGCATGCGCGACTGGGAAAAGCAGAACATCCGATAGTCGCAGACCTCGAAGTCGAGACTTTGATACTGCACTCGATAGCCTTGATGCAGCCGGCGAAAGAATGTTTCGAAAAGCAGTTCCCTGGAGGCCTCGGGGCTTTCAGTCAGAGGCTGCTCTGAGATACGCATTGCCAGCGAGCACGCTGCCTCATAGTCCCCTGCCTTCATGAGAGCATGAAACGGGCCGACTGATTTATCGAAAGAGCGGCTGTCGAAACTCATCGCAATGCCCAGCCCGGTTGAAAACGCAACACGCAACATCCCAAAGTTGTGTCGTCGGACTATCGAATCGGTTGCAGCAAGAGCATGAAGTCGCTGCGAACGTCTTGTACACTCAAATTCGCCAATACTAGCAATTATCAGCCCTATGACTGCCTGCGATCCACCATGATCATCTCCAACAGCCGCAAGTTTATCTTCGTCCATATCCTGAAGACGGCAGGGACGAGCATCTGCGCGGCCCTCGATCCCACCCTGCGCTGGAACGACGTCATCCTCGGCGGCACCGTGTTCGGCGAGCAGGTAAACGGCCCCTACAAGGATCGATTCGGGCTGCTGAAGCACGCCACCGCTCGGCAGATTCGGGCTGTCGTCGGCGACGAGGTCTGGGTGTCGTCCTTCACGTTCACCATCGTCAGGCATCCCTACACCCGCATGGTCTCGTTCTACACCTGGCTGGAGAAGTCGATCCAAAACGCCGGCCCCGATGCCGTGATCTGGACGTGGCCATCGACCAAGGCCTTCGTCGAGTCGCAAACATTTTCGGAGTTCATCCGCAACGACAAGTTTCTTCAGGCGATGGCGTCCCACCCGCAGGTCAACTGGGTCTGCGATGACGAGGGGCGATGCATCGTCGACTACGTGGGGCGGTTTGAGGACCTCTCGTCGGTGCGAGCAACGATCTCGGATCGCATCGGCGTCGACCTGCGGCCATTGGAGCGGCACAACCCGTCGGCTGGACAGAAGCCGCTCGCGGACTTCTTCTCCGGTGAGGTCGACTACGACTACCTGCGCAAGCTCCACGAGAAAGATTTCGAGCTGTTCGGGTACGATCCGTCACTTCGCTTGTAGCCCAAACGGTTTCTCGGCGTTGTGACGACACGCCTCGACGCCTGACGCCGTGCCGAGGTCTGAGCCAATTGTGACCACCGGCTAGCCATTGCCCTTGTCACGCTTAACGGTCCTTACTTCCGGTGCGACCGGCAGGGGCACGAAGTCTCGCTCGAGAATCATCCACTCCTGCAACGCGGCCTTCAGTTCGCTCTCGACGACGGCCGCGGCCGGAGTGCCGGCAAGATTGTTCAGTTCCGCTGGGTCAGCCTGCAGGTCGTACAGTTCGAACATTGCCCGCGTCGGCGAGAAATAGAGCTTTGCCCATCTGTCGTCGAGCTCTTTGTCACGATGGAGTTGCTGGAGTTCGGTCCAAAAGGGTTCTCCGGCAAAGTCGACAGGCTGATACGGCAGCTGCCAGGTCACGTTGTAAATGAGCTTATGAGTCGGCGACACGACGACGCGGCCCAGGTCAAACGACGCACTGCCGTTCGGCAAAGCGCTGCCGTGCGCGCCGCGTTCGGCGAAGATGTACTCCCGAGACGTATGCGTATCGCCCTGTAACAGCCTCACGAAGCTCTTCCCCGTCATCTCGGGCGGAACGGGCAGGCCAACTGCTTCAAGCAAGGTCGGCGCGATGTCCTCGCCGCTGATCAGCTCGGCAGCGACGGAGCCCGGCTTGATCTTCGCCGGCCAACGGATCAGCAACGGCACTCGAATGCCAAACTCGTAAAGCGTGCCCTTGCCACGCAACTGCGAGCAGCCGTTGTCACCCATGAAGACCACGACGGTGTTCTGGGCCAATTGCCGCCTCTCCAGTTCGGCCATGACGTCGCCAACAAAAACGTCCAAATGCGAGACTTCGTCGTAGTACTTCGCAAAATCTTCCCGTACGAGGGGCGTGTCGGGGTAGTGGGCCGGCAACGTGATCGTGGACGGATCGTGTCTCTCCGGGCCGCACTCGGCAAGCGGCCGGTGAGGGTCGGCGGAGCAAAGCTGAAGAAAGAACGGCTTCTCCTGTGGCTTCAGGTCCAGGAATTCTTGGAGCTGAGCCAATGACTGGTTGTTGCCGCGAGCCTTCTT
>CAYSPN010000853.1:0-3424 GCA_964432895.1 uncultured Candidatus Kuenenia sp. | reverse complement strand
TACAAATGGTCGAGCGAGGACGAGGCCCGCAAGCAGGTGAAGGTCTACGGTGCCTACGAAGACCTCCTTGCCGACGACGATATCGAGGCCGTGGTCATCGCCCTGCCCCTCCATCTCCACGCCGAAGCGGCAATCAAGGCGATGCGGGCAGGCAAGCACGTGCTCACCGAGAAGCTGATGGGCCACTCCATCCATGAATGCAAGGAGATGAGCCGCGTCTCGCGGGAGACAGGCAAGATCCTCGCCACTGGCCACCAGCGGCACTACAGCGTGCTCTACGACAATGCCGTGCACACGATCGGGAGGGCCGGGCTTCTCGGGCAGCTGCATTCGATCCGGGCGCAGTGGCACCGCGGGAATCTGCCCGGCAACGACAGCTGGAAGCCGCCGATGCCCGACGACGAGTCGCTCGCCAAGAAACTGGTCGGCTGGAAGAAGGATCTCGAGACGGCCAAGCCCGCCGACATCGTCCCGCTCACCAAGAGAATTGCGCAGCTCGAGGCGCAGATCTCCGACGCCCTGGTCGATGCCGCCAAGTATGGCTACACCCCCATGACGCTCGGCGACGGCGAGACGCGTTCGCCGCTCCAGGAGCTCATTCGCTGGCGGCTCTGGAACCGCACCGGCGGCGGCCTGATGGCGGAGCTGGGCAGTCATCAGCTCGACGCAGCCGGCATCTTTGTCTCGGCGATGCACGGCGAGGGTAAGAAGGTGAAACCGCTGACGGTTACGGCCGTCGGCAACCGCAGCATCTTCCCGGCCGATCGCGAGGTCGACGACCACGTCTACTGCATGTACGAGTATCCGGCCCCGGGCTACGAGGAAGACAAGAACAAGAAGATCGTCGTCACCTATTCGTCGATCAACGGCAACGGGTTCGGCGATTACGGCGAGGTGGTGATGGGCACGAAGGGCACCCTGGTGCTCGAGCGGGAGCAGGACGTGATGCTCTACAAGGGCTCGGCCAAGGACACCCGCGTGACGGTCACCAAGAAGAAGGACGGCTCGGCCGCGCTCGACACCACCGAGAGTGGCGGCGGCGGCGGGCCGGCGGCCGGCGGCAAGGTGGCTGGCGACGGAGCTCCGCCCTCTCGCGGCTACACCGAGGAGATGGAGCACTGGGCTTGGTGCATCCGCAATCCGTCGCCCGAGAACCAGCCGCGGTGCAAGCCGGAAGTGGCGATCGCCGACGCGGTGATCGCGCTGGTGAGCAACATCGCCCTGGCGAATCCCGAGACGCAGGCCCGGATCCACTTCAAGCCGGAGTGGTTCGACATCGCGAGCGACGAGACTCCCGAGGGCGTGACGCCCGACACGACCCGCGACCGCTACAAGGTCTGACCGGCCGGCCAGATCCACGCCGGGATCGATAGCGACGATGACCATGCTGCGCTGTGCTGTCTTCATGCTCGCGATCGCCATTGCTGCCGACCGCGTGGCCAGGGCTGCCGATCCCGATCCGTCGAGCCGACCGCCGCTCGTCGCGGTTGAGTCGCTCGTTGTCGACGTGCTCTCTGATGATGTCAGCGACACCTACGTCACCAAGACCTCGTTTGCGACCTCGGAGCTGTCGAATGTGGTCGCCGCCGGAGCCACGGTGGTGTCGGGTGAGACCCTCTGCGTCGCCAACCTCGGCTACGGGCTTCGACTCCGCACCCGCGTTGGCGACACCGAGCACGTGCTCCTGTTCGACGTTGGCACGGAGGGACATGCGTTTCTGCACAACTGCCGGGCGCTCGGGGTCGACCTTGCCGAGGTGGAGGCGATTGCGATCACCCACGGACACTGGGACCACATGGGCGCGCTGCCGCAGACGCTGCCGGTGATCGTCGCCAAACGCGGTCGGGACAGGGTGGCGGTCCACGTCAATCCAGGCATGTTCGTGGAACGCGGCCTGAGGCTGCCCGACGGCCGGATCGTGCCGACTGACAAGGTGATTTCCGCGGAGCGGATGCGGGAGGCCGGAGCCACCGTCGTCAACTCACATGAGGCCCGCACGGTCCTCGACGGGCATTTCTATTACAGCGGCGAGATCCCCCGCGTGTCGGCATTTGAGAAGGGTCGGCCGGACCACCTCTGCAGGCCGGCTGGGGGCGACTGGCAGCCCGATCCGCTGCTGATGGACGAGCGGATGGTGGTCGTTCACGTCAAGGATCGTGGACTCGTCGTGTTCAGCGCTTGTTCGCATGCTGGGATCGTCAATGTCTGCACGGAGGTCCGCCGGCTGTTTCCGGGGATTCCAATCCACGCCGTCCTCGGCGGGCTTCATCTCGGTGGCGTGATGGAGCGGATCATCCCCGAGACGGTCGCCGGACTGCAATCGTTCGACGTTCAGTTCCTCATCCCCGGTCACTGCACCGGGTGGCGGGCGGTCCACGCCTTGGCCAACGCCTACGGCGACCGCGTCAGCCAGTCGGCCATAGGCACGACGTACCGGTTCGCCGCAAAGGCCGCTGCGAACCCGGAGGTCACTCCCCGCTGATGAACACGTCGGTCTTGGGAAAGCCGTCGAACGTCGCCGCCGGCCGGCCACCGTTCGCTGCCAACACATCGGCCGGCTGAGCGGCCAGCAACTGCGACAAGTCGATCGTCTCGTATGTTCCCGAGTTGGGAGGCGATCAGGATGCCGGCTGTTCCTCCGCCCAGGCCGACACGGGCACGCAGCTGCAGAACAGGTTGCGGTCGCCGTGGACGTTGTCCACCCGGGCGACCGATGGCCAGTATTTGCCACGCTTGAGTGAGGCGACCGGAAACACGGCGGTCGCGCGGTCGTAGGGACGGTCCCACGCATCGTCGGTGACAATGGCCGCCGTGTGCGGGGCGTGCTTGAGCGGGTTGTTGTCCTGTGGCCACACCCCCTCCTCCACCTGCCGGATCTCCTCGCGGATCGCGATCATCGCCGCGATGAACCGGTCGAGCTCGGCGAGCGGCTCGCTCTCGGTCGGCTCCACCATCAGTGTGCCCGGCACCGGGAAGCTGAGCGTGGGGGCGTGGAAGCCATAGTCGATCAGCCGCTTGGCCACGTCTTCGGCTGTGATACCGCTCGTTTCCTTGAGCGGCCGCAGGTCGAGGATGCATTCGTGGGCCACGCGGCCGTTGGCGCTCGTGTAAAGAGTCGGGTAGTGGCCACGGAGCCGGAAGCTCACGTAATTGGCGGCCAGGATGGCGACCTCGGTGGCATGTCGGAGCCCGTCGGCTCCCATCATCCGGCAATACATCCAGCTGATCGGCAGCACCGCGGCATTGCCCAGGGGCGCCGCCGACACGGCGCCCACGTCACTGACGGGCATGCCCGCCGTGGCGTGCCCCGGCAGGTAGGGCACGAGGTCTTGCACGACGCAGACCGGGCCGACGCCGGGGCCGCCGCCGCCGTGCGGGATGCAGAAGGTCTTGTGGAGGTTCAGATGGCTCACGTCGCCGCCAA
>CAYSPN010000852.1:0-2756 GCA_964432895.1 uncultured Candidatus Kuenenia sp. | reverse complement strand
ATCCCGATGTCGCGGGTCTTCTCCACCACGATCATGAAGAAGATGGCGAGGATGCCGAAGCCGGCGACGGCGATGATCAGGAACAGGAGGATGTTGAGGACGGCCATCTCCATGTCGACGGCGGAGAGGAGCGGCCCCTGCTTGTCCCGCCAGGTGGAGACCGCATACATCTCCGCTGGGAAGGCCTTCCGCAGCCGGTCTCGGACGACGTTCAAATCGGCGCCGGGTTTGAGCTTGATCTGGATCGAGTTGACGCTCGGGATGCCAGTCTGAGGATCGATCATGCCCCGCATCCGCTGGAGCGACGCGATCGGCACGAAGACGAAGTTCGAGTCGTATTCGCTCATCTTGCTCTCGTAGAAATCGACGATCGTGAAGGTGTCGCTGACGGCCTTGGGAGGCGTGCCGGCGGTGGGGAAGGTGATCTTCACGTCGTCGCCCGGCAGCACGAGAAACCGGTCGACGCCGTCGGAGTCGCGGAAGCTCGCCAGCCCGATGCCCGGCACGATGCCGGTGAACTGCTCCTTTGCCGGGTCCATCGTGTCGCCCTCCTCGGGCCGCGCAGCACGGAAGGGATCGCTGCGGGCGGCTCCGCTGGCGGCAGTGCCATCGCCCGCGCTGGGCGTGCTGCCGTCGGCCGTGGCTGGCGTGCTGTCGTCGGCAGTGGTCGCTGCGAGCACGGCGTCGACCTGCTGATCGATCGGGCGGGCCGGCTGTCCGGCCGCGTCGCCGCGGGCTCCCATCTTCTCCCGCCAGAGCTTCTCGCGGGCCACCCGCATCCGCCGGTGCGGCCAGCCGGCGGCCTCCATCGCGGGTCGGGTCGGGCCGTTCTCGCCGGCCTTGCCGTCGGCCTGGCTGTCGAAGGTGTCGTAGCCGCCGTCGCGGAGGCTGAAGGAGAGCTGGCGGCGGTTCTCGGGATGCTGGAGGTAGGTGCCGAAGTCGCTCACGCCGCTGTGCGTCGTCTCGTCGATGCCGATGAACATCACCTGCCGCGTCAGCCACTGGCCGCGGACCTGGAAGCTCAGCATGGCGGGCACGGCCACCGTGGGCGTCATGCCCTCGATGTCGCCGCCGGCCGCGCGGGTTATCTCCTCCATGTGCCACTTCGGATCCTGGAAGCCCGAGAGCGAGTGGCTCTCGAACACGAGGTCGGAGAGGATGCCGTGGATCCGCGTCTGCATCTCGTGGGAAAAGCCGGCCATCACCGCGTTGACGACGATCATCGTGGCCACGCCGAGCATCACGCTGGCGACACACACCAGCGCGATCCAGCGGGTGCGGAGATACCGCCAGCAGAGGAGGAGTTTGTACATGGTGGCCTGGATGGCTCGTGTGCCCGGTCGAGCCGGGCGACGGGCTCAGCCCTCCGCGTGCGGGCGGTGGATGGGAAACAGGATCACGTCGCGGATCGACGGCGCTGCGGTGAGGAACATCACCAACCGGTCGATGCCGATGCCCAGGCCGCCGGCGGGCGGCATGCCGTGCCGCAGGGAGCGGATGAAGTCGGTGTCCATTCGCGCCATCGATTCCTCCTGGGCGAGCCCGGCCAGCTGCGTGCGGAAGAGTTCCTCCTGCAGGTCTGGGTCGTTCAGCTCGGTGTAGGCGTTGGCCAGTTCGATGCCGGCCACGTAGAGCTCGAACCGCTCGGCGATGTGGGGCGAGTCGGCCTTGCGCTTCGTGAGCGGGCAGATGGCGGCGGGATAGTCGATGACGAACACCGGTCCGGAGAGCGTCTTCTCCACCGTGGCCTCGAAGAGATCGCTCTTGATCACGTCGGCGTGCCGGCCGGCCGTCTCGATGCCGCGGGCCGTCGCCTCCGTGGCCACGCTCGCGGGATCGGCAGGATTGCAGCCGGTCACCTCGGCGATGAGGTCGTCGTATTTCGCGCGGCGGAAGGGAGGCGTGAGGTCGACCGTGTGGCCCATCCACTCGAATCGCGGCGGCGTGCCGGCGGCCTTCGCCGCCTCCAGGAAGATCGCCTCGGTGAGGTCCATCATCGTGAAGTAGTCGCCGTAGGCCTCGTAGGCCTCCATCATCGTGAACTCGGGGTTGTGCCGCGGGCTCACGCCTTCGTTGCGATAGACACGGCCCAGTTCGAAGACGCGTTCCATGCCGCCCACGAGCAGCCGCTTCAGATGCAGCTCCAGCGCGATGCGGAGCACGAGCGGCATGTCGAGAGCGTTGTGGTGGGTCTTGAACGGCCGGGCCGCCGCGCCGCCGGCGCTCTCCTGGAGCGTGGGGCCTTCGACCTCGAGGTAGCCCCGCGACGTGAGCACGCGGCGGACCGCCTCCACGATGCGGCAACGCGCCACGAATCGGTCGCGGACGCCTTCGCCGTGGATGAGGTCGAGATACCGCATCCGCTGCCGCAGGTCGGCATCGACGAGACCGTGATACTTGTCGGGGGGCGTTTCCAATGACTTCGTGAGGAACTCGATGCCCGAGGCGAAGACGGTCATCTCGCCGGTCTTCGAATGACCGAGCCGGCCGTCGAAGCCGACCAGGTCGCCGAGGTCGAGACAGTCGATGATCTTCCAGGCATCGGGGCCAACCTGCTTCTTGCCGAGCATGATCTGGATCCGGCCGGTGCGGTCGTGGAGATCGATGAAGACGAGGCTGCCGGCGCTCCGCAGGAGCATGATCCGGCCGGCGACGCGGACCGTTGGGCCGGTGTCGCTCTCCTTGGGCAGCGGCTCTCCCTGGCCGCGGACGTCGGCGATCGGCAGGGCGTCGGCGAACCGCTGCCCGAAGGGATC
>CAYSPN010000851.1:0-1968 GCA_964432895.1 uncultured Candidatus Kuenenia sp. | reverse complement strand
CACCAGCGCGAGCGGGATCGCCGCACACAATCGCCGAGCCGTCGTCAGCGTCAGGCCGCCGCTGCGGACCTGCTGCCGGCATGCCCGCAGCCAGTGCGCCGCCGCGACGGCCGGAAACGCCAGGGCGTAGAGTCCTCGCGCCGGCCACGGCCACCGCTCCGTCCGCACCGCCCCGAAGCCGAGGCCGCCGGCACTCAACACGGCCAGCGACCTGCCGCCCCCCGGCGGGTCGTAATGGGTCATCCGAGCGTCTGCTTCCAGAAACAGACGCAGACCGCCAGCCCGCAGGCGTTGCAGCAGAAATGTGTTGATCAATAGGTCATCGGCAAGACGTTCGCCCTGCCCGAGCAGGTGGGTCCGCCGCATCACGTAGTTGTGACCCGACAGATGCGCGACACATCCGGACTGCACCGGCGGCATCCACTCGCCATAGCCCAGCACGAACGATGCCTCGGCGAAGGCCGTGGCGGTGCCGGGCTGCAACGACGGCCCCACGATGTCCCAGCCCTCGGCCAATCGGGCGAAAAGCCGCTCCGCACAGTCAGGCTCCGGCAGGCAATGATCCTCGGCAATGAGGACGACATCGGCCGTCGCCGCCCTGACACCGGCCGCGCGGGCCTTGTGGATCTCCAGCGATTCCGTGCGGACGACGACGCATCCCGGCCCAAGGGTGCGTTCCGCCTCCTCCGCATCGGGGCAGAGCACGACGATTTCGAGCCTCTCGCGGAAGGTCTGCGCCTGCCAGGCCTCAATCGCCGCCTGCACCGACCGATGGCCTCGCATGGCAGGCAGAATGACTGACAGATCAGGTTTCATAACAGCCGTCGCTCCCACATGAATCGCTCGCACGGATAGCACCAATCTCTCAGCATGCGGTCATACAAGCTAACCAGAGAGTCTCGCATGGTGTGATGCTGCGCGGGCAGGCGGTCGACCACCCGCATGAGCACGCGCGCGTACGGATCGGCAAACCGGCCGGCGATCCGCATTCGCCAGGGCTTCGCTCTCCCGGCGAAATGCACGATGCCGGGCGCCGCGGCGGCTGCGGTCGGGGTGCGATCAAACCATCGGCCGACGGTCGCCGGCAGGTTCCACCGCGGGTCGAGGAGCGACCAGTCGTTCCACGCAGTCGCGTTGAGGGCCTCCTGATGCAGGAAATCGACGCGGCCTGCAATGCGGCCGATAGAGCGGAGTGCCCGCTCCGCCACCCCACGCTGCCGCCAGGCTTCCACATCGATGAGCATGACGCCAGCATTGCAGTAGGGAGCGTCCGCGGGGATACCGCTGGCGACGCTCCGCGGCACCCCGCGTGGCGATCGGCACAGCGGGATCGCCGGGTCGACCGCAGCAGCCCAGGATCGGCCCGCCAGATCGTGGCTCCAGAGCGGCCCGATGTCGTCGAGCACGAGCATGTCGGCGTCGAGAAAAAGCACGCGGCCGATGTCCGCAGGCAGCAGCTCGGGAAGAAAAAGCGGTGCCGCAGCCTCCGGCGGATACCGGTGATCCCGCGGCAGGCGGTCGAGACACGGGCCCGCCAGCGGGATGGGATGGAGATCGACGAGCGAGTCGATCGCGACACGGGCGGATTGCGACAGGTTTCGGTGAAGGAGATACATCCTCATCTGCCACTGCGGCGGCAGGCATGCCGCGAGTGACTCGAGCATCACCGCCAGCGGCAGCGCATACCGGTCATCGATGCTGCAGGCGACTGCGATGGTCTGTCTGGCCATGGATGCTGCTCGTGGCTTGCGGGGCCATTACCGTCGCCGCGCGAGAAACCACCAGCCGGCGGCGATCTGCACAAGCAGGGTGATGAGCCCAGCCCGCGGAAGTCCCGACATCGCGAGCACCGCCCCGAACAGCAGGCTGGCCACGAACCCGGAGAGCTTGGTGCCCACCTGCATGAGTCCAAACGTCGCCCCGAACCGGCCACGCGGCGCAAGGCCCGCCACCGTCGCACGGATCACA
>CAYSPN010000850.1:0-5501 GCA_964432895.1 uncultured Candidatus Kuenenia sp. | reverse complement strand
GCTCTTTTTCCGCTGCCTCGTGTTCATCGGCGTATGCGTGGAGTTTGTCGCCGCGGTGGCATGGCTCGCTGAACTGTTCCCCGACCCGCGGCAGCGGGAGAGTGCGCTTGGCTGGACGCAGGCGTTCTCGTCGCTCGGCGGCCTGCTGGTGGGCCTGGCCAACATCCTCGCGGCGAAGTTCGCGCTGGCACTGCCGGCGATCCATGGCGACCACGAGGCCTGGCGCTACACACTCATCTCCGGCGTGATCCCCGCTCTGCCGCTGATCCTCATCCGGCCGTTCCTGCCGGAGAGCCCGGTCTGGGCGGAGAAGAAGGCGGCGGGCACGCTCAAGCGGCCCAGCATCCGCGAGCTGTTCAGCCCCGCGCTCGTCCGCGCCACTGTGGTGACCACGCTGGTCTTCGCCGCCAGTTACGGCATCGCCTTTGGTGCCATCCAGCAGTTGCCTCAGATCCTGGGCGGGCCGAAGGGACACGCCGCGATACTCGCCACTGCGAAGGAAGCGCAGGACGAGGCGATCGCCGCCGCGAAGGCGAGGGGGGAGACCGTGGCTCCTGGGCGGCTGAAGAGCATCGCCGGTAACGCCACCGACGAGGCGGTCGCTGGCGTCACGATCTATCAGGAAATTGGTGGCTTGGTGGGCCGCGTGCTGCTGGCCTTCGCGGCACTGCGAATCGCCAGCCGCAGGCTCCTGTTGCGGGTCTTCCAGCTGCCGGCGCTCCTGCTTGTGCCGGCGTTGTTCTGGTGGATCTCGACGCAGCTGCCACACGCGGGTTCGCTGCCCTTGATCAAGGTGGGCATCTTCGTGGCCGGCCTGTTCACCGTGTCGCAGTTCAGCTTCTGGGGCAACTACATCCCGCTCGTTTTCCCCACCCATCTCCGCGGTACGGGCGAAAGCTTCGCCGCCAACATCGGGGGCCGCGTGCTCGGCACGGCCGCCGCCTGGCTCACGCTCACGCTCTCTGCCGCCACGCCGCCCGATCCGGTGCGGATCGCGCTGGTGGGCGCGGGGGTGGCCGGGGCCTACGCATTGGTGGGAGCGATCCTTACCCACTGGCTTCCCGAACCGGAGTCGGGAGCGAGTATGGGACACGACTGACGAACACCGCGTCATCCAACCCCGCACCTCATCCAACCCCGCACCTCATCCAAGCCCGCAGCGCAAGCAAGGGAAAGCGGGTGGAATCACATGACGCGACACGGATTCCCTCGCTGGCGCGTCGGGCTTGCATGGAGAGCCAGCCTCGAACGACAGGCCATCACTCCACGATCGTGCGCGGGGCACGGGGCGCGTCGTCGGGCAGCGTGGGCACGGTCCAGATCACGTAGAGCCCTATCGCTACGGCAGCCAGAGCGATGTACCGCAGCCACCAGGGCAGGCTATTGAGCAGCAGGCTGCAGCCGACGACGGCGGCCACCATCACGATGGCACGTCGCTTCATCGTCTGCCGGATGCCGTGATAGTGCTGCCAATCATCGAGCGTGGGACCAAACCACTTCGAGCGGTGCAGCCAGGCATGGATGCGGGGCGAGCCACGATAGAAACACCAGCTCGCCAGCAGCAGGAAGGGGGTCGTCGGAACGAGGGGGAGCACAGCCCCCACCACGGCCAGCCCCACGCAGAGCCAGCCCCCGGCGACGTAGAGAAAGCTCCGGATCGGATCGGTGGTTGGGCGGAGGTCCATGCGTGCTGCATCCGGCAGGCTGGGCGGTCGTGCTGCAGGGATTCTATCACGTCTGTTTTTTCCGTATGATCTCGACCGTTCGATCTGGGGCCGACCCGCGGCTTCCAGCAGTCCAGACCTTCCCGCCCACCATCGGAGACGCTCCTATGCCGCTCGTTCCCATGCGCATCCTGCTCGATCACGCCGCCGAGAACGGGTACGGCATCGCCGCCTTCAATGTGAACGACATGGAGCAGATCCAGGCGATCATGGAGGCGGCCAAGGAGACGGAGTCGCCGGTGATCGTGCAGGCCTCGCGGGGCGCCCGGAGCTTCAGCCAGGACAACTACCTCCGCCACCTGATGCTCGCCGCCGCCGAGCTCTATCCGTGGATCCCGATCGCGATGCATCAGGACCATGGCAACTCGACCGCCACCTGCGTGAGCGCGATCGACAACGGGTTCACCAGCGTGATGATGGACGGCTCGCTCAAGGAGGACGGCAAGACGCCGGCCGATTACGACTACAACGTCAAGGTGACGAAGGAGGTCGTGAAGATGGCCCACGCCCGGGGTGTGTCGGTGGAGGGTGAGCTTGGCTGCCTCGGTTCGCTGGAGAGCGGTCACGGCGAGGCGGAGGACGGCCACGGCGCCGAGGGGCAGCTCTCGCATGATCAGCTGCTCACCGATCCCGCCGAGGCCGCGTCGTTCGTGGCCGACACCGGCGTCGACGCGCTGGCCGTCGCCATCGGCACCAGCCACGGCGCCTACAAGTTCACGCGGAAGCCCGACGGCGAAGTGCTGGCGATGAAGCAGATCGAGGAGATCCACCGACGGCTCCCCAACTGCCATCTCGTGATGCATGGCTCGTCGAGCGTGCCGCAGGAATTGCAGGACATCATCAACAAGTATGGCGGCAAGATGCCGCAGACCTGGGGCGTGCCCGTGGAGGAGATCCAGCGGGGCATCAAACACGGCGTCCGCAAGATCAACGTCGACACCGACTGCCGCATGGCGATCACCGGCGCCGTCCGCAAGGTGCTCTGGGAGAGCCCGGAGAAGTTCGATCCCCGCGACTATCTCAAGCCGGCCCGCGAGGCGATGAAAAAGGTCTGCGCGGAGCGGATGGTGCAGTTTGGCCAGGCCGGCAACGCCCGCAAGGTGCCGGTGGTCACGCTTGACGAGATGGCGAAACGCTACGCGAAAGCGTGAAAGACCCTTGCTGCGCAGCGGGCTTGGATGAACCCCTCTTCCGATGCAAGCCCGAAGCGCGAGCGAGGGAATCCGTGCTGTCGGTTGTGAATCTGCCATGCAGTTCCACGAACTCGTCCGGGAAAACACGCGTTGCGGCGTTTGCCCAGTCGGCCTATAGTCCCGCCCCCGCGCGGCGGTTCCGCGCGCGCACGCCCTTGGCTGGACTTCACCATGACTGCGCCCCTGTCGCTTTCGATCGATGACCGACGCTCCCCGTTGAAGCCCACCGATACCGATGTGCTCGACCACGGCCGGGAGATACTCCGCGCCGAGGGGGAAGCCGTCCTGCGGATGGCCGACTCGCTCGATGCGTCGTTCTGTCGCGCCGTGCGGATGATCGCTGGCTGCACCGGCAAGGTGGTCGTCACGGGGATCGGAAAGGCGGGCCTTGTCGCCCAGAAGATTACGGCCACGCTCGCCTCCACCGGCACGCCCAGTCATTTTCTCCATCCGGCCGAGGCGATGCACGGCGACCTCGGCGTGTTGCGACGCGACGACATCGTGCTGGGACTGTCGCAGTCGGGCGAGACGGAGGAGATCACACGGCTCCTGCCGCACATTGCGGCTGCAGGAGTGAAGATCATCGCGCTCACCGGAAGGGCCGATAGTTCGCTCGGCCGCGCGGCCGAGGTGGTGGTGGTCACGGGCCCCGTCCGCGAGGCATGCGTGCTCGGGCTGGCACCCAGCACGAGCACGGCGATTCTCTTGGCGCTGGGCGACAGCCTGGCTCTCGTCACAAGCAGTCTGCGTTGTTTCACGCACGAGGATTTTGCCGCCCGGCATCCTGGTGGCAGCCTCGGCAGGCAGTTGATGCGGGTCGACGACGCGATGCGGCCGCTCTCGCAGTGCCGGACGGCCCGCCCCGAGGAAACGGTGCGGACCGTGTTCTCCCAGCCCTTGCCCTCTCGACGGACCGGCGCCGTGATGATCATCGACGATGCCGGCATGCTGGCCGGCATCTTCACCGACAGCGATCTGGCCCGGCTCTTCGAACGCCGCAACGATGCCGCCATCGATGGACCGATCCATGGCGTGATGACGAGCCGGCCCACCACCGTGACGGCGGGCATGCGGCTGCGGGACGCCGTGGCGGTGCTCGAATCGCGGCGGCTGAGTGAACTGCCGGTGGTCGATGCCGACGGACGGCCACTCGGCCTGCTCGATATCGTCGATCTCGTGGGTCTCACTCCGGCGGATTCCGCTGCCCCGGCCTCCGACGCCGTGCCGTCGTCCGGCGCGGCGGCCGCGTGATACGGGCAGATTCACCGGCGCTCACACGCGAACGACAGTCACCGTCACGAAGCAATCCCATGACATCAGCCGCTGATCTCGACCGCCGACTCGCTGCAGTGCAGTTGTTGCTGCTTGACTGCGATGGCGTGCTCACCGATGGCGGCGTTACGTGGAGCGATGATGGCGTGGAACTGAAGACGTTCCACATCCGCGACGGCCTGGGCATCCGCGGCTGGCAGCGGGCCGGCGGGCGGACGGGCATCATCACAGGACGGTCGAGCCGCATCGTGGAGCGGCGGGCAGCCGAACTTGGGATCGAGTTCGTTCGGCAGGGCGTCGACGACAAGTTCACCGTCGCCGAATCAATCATCAAGGAATGCGGCCTTTCGTGGGAGCAAACGGCGTTTATGGGTGACGACCTGCCCGATCTGCCAGTGGTGACTCGGTGCGGCGTGGGCGCGGCCGTCGCCGACGCGTGTGTCGAACTGCGGGCGGCGGCTGCGGTGGTGACCAGCCTCCCGGGCGGGAGGGGCGCGGTTCGTGAGCTCGTCGAACGGATGCTCCGGGCCCGTGGCGGTTGGGATCGCATCGTCAGCGGATACACCGGGGATCGGGCCGGCGTGGACGCAGGCATGAACCTTGGGAGGGCCTAGCGGCGTCTCTCGCCAGCGGACCATTTCATGGAACATCGCCTCGGACGCACGTTGCGGGTGTTTCTCATCGTCCTCGCGGCGGCCGGCTTTCACCGGCTCACCGTGGTGCCGTTGGTGGAGCCCCGTGTGCACGACGCCGAGGAGGCGCTCGAGCTGTCACCGGAACAGGCGGCGGCGATCCGGGCCCGGGCCGACCGCCGACTGGCGGCGCTGGGCGACATCTTTCCGGCAGGTTCGTGGGAACGTGAGGATCCCATCATGCTCGAGAGCCGGCAGATGCGGCTCCTCTTCAAGCAGTATCAGGCGCTGCCCGACGGCCGGGTGAACCTCGTGCCCTGCACGCTGGTGGTGCTGCCCGACCGCAACCGGGTGGCCGACAACGGCAGCGAGGGGCGGACTCTCGTGCTGCGGGTGCCCCAGGGGGCCGTACTCGAGTTCGACGAACCGCTCGACCTGCGGCAGGGGCGGCTGGCGCGGCTCATCGGCGGTAGTCTCCGCGGCCAGGTGACGATCCGCGGCACGCCATCGGCCCCGGGCGCCGACGACGACATCGAGATCGTCACGCGTGACGTGGAACTCGAGGAGTTCGAGGTTCGTACCGCCGAGATGGTGCAGTTTCGGTATGGACGGTCGACCGGCAGCGGTCGGGCCCTGCTCGCGCGGCTGCTGCCGCGGGCGGGCGGTTCGGATCAGGGCCC
>CAYSPN010000849.1:0-2097 GCA_964432895.1 uncultured Candidatus Kuenenia sp. | reverse complement strand
CGGCGGCACTCGACGTCTCCGTGGCCGGAAGTCGGTCGAGCACGAGCACATCGCAGCGATCGAACGGGAATCCTCTGGCGGCAAGCGACTGCCAGTCGAGTTCGACCACGGCTGCATCGATCTCCGGCGATACGAGCAGGTCACGGGCGGCATCGGCCGTGGTGTGGGGCTCCGCGGAGCATTGCCATCCCGCCACCCATTTGCCATCTGAGCAGGTGAGCCCCGGCGTACGGCCGGCAGCACGCAGCCAGCGATCCAGGAACATCGCAGCCGCGGATGCCTGCCGGCCCATGAAGGCTGCGATTGGAATTCTCCCGGTCTCACCGGCGTTGAACAGTTCGGCCGCGATCGCCTCACCGACCGGCTGGCCGGGCCCCCGCGAGGGATTCGCATGGATCATCAATTGCGGGCCTGCGTTCACCTCGCAGACAGCCGCTCCCTGCTCTCGCGGTGGCCGGTCGATGTCTCGGGCGATCAGGTCGATCCCGGCGATGTCGAGCCCGATCGCCCGCGCCGCCCGCACGGCGATCGCGGCCATCTCAGGATGCACGCTCGCCGTCACGTCGAGGCCGTGCGTGCCGATCTGCTTGACGAGCACGCGGCGGCCGTCCGCGGGAACCGTCTCCGGCGTCACGCCCTCCTGGGCGAGTTGCGCCAGCACGGTGGCGTCGAGATCGACGGTCTTGTTCGGCATCGCCGCGGAGCGGCCACGACGTGGATCGGAGTTGATCTGGAGATCGATGAGTTCGGCGATCGTCCGGCGGCCGTCGCCGGTCACGTAGATGTGCTCTCCCTTGGCGCAGGCCACCATCCGGCCGCCAACGACCAGGAGGCGGTGTTCGACGCCAGGCACGAACTGCTCCACGACGACGGTCTGCTCCCGCCGTCCCTCGCCGGAAGCGATCGGAAAAGCGCGTTCGATCTCTTCGCGGGAGGAGAGGTTCAGAAACACTCCCCGGCCGTGGTTGCCGTCGGCTGGTTTGACCACGACGGGCAGGCCGACCGCCTGCGCAGTCCCCCAGGCCTCGGTGGCCGACGAGACCACGCGGCCAAGAGGCACCGGCACGCCCGCCGCCGCGAGCACGTCCTTCGTCATCTGCTTTTCGACGGCGATGCCCTCGGCGATCGATGACGTGCGATCGGTTACCGCGGTCCAGATGCGGCGTTGGCGGATGCCCTGGCCAAGCTGCACCATGCTCTCCCTGCCGAGCCGCCGACAGGGAACTCCACGGGCGACCGCGGCACGGACGATCAGCATCGTGCCCGGGCCGACACAGACGTCGTCGGCGAGCGTCGTGAGGCGATCGAAGGCAGGGGCGAGGTCGGTAAGGTCTCCCGTGATCGCTTCGTCCAGGATCGCTGCGGACTCGCGGATGCAGGCCTCCGCGAGCACCGGATCGTGGGCCTCGAGGATGATCCGAAACAGTCCGGGTTCACCCGCATGCGTCACCCGCAGGAACGTCATCGCCGGCAGGCGGGCCTGGGACTGCAGCGTCAGCGCAGTCTGACCGAGCAGCCGCGGCCAGTCGGTGTGGAAGCCTTCGCTGGCTGACGAGTCAGCCGGGGCGAAGACCCCGAAAAGTTCGCGCCGCTGCGGGATCGCTGCGTCGATCCGCGCCACGGCCAAAGCCAATGCCGCCGCTGGCTGCGGCTCGCCCAGCCGGACGGTCACATCGTAGATTTCCGCCTCCCGTGCCCACACGTTTGGCGCCAACACATGCCGGCCTACGCAGATTTCCATGCCGCCCGCCCGTTTCCGTACCGCGTGTCGCCGTTCCGCCCAAGACTGTACCGTCCTGCAACCGAAGGTATATTAAGACAATGTGATCGCCGGACGCCATCCTTGTGGTTGTCCGGTACCGCCGATCGATCGCCCTGGTTGAGGCTCTGCGGCCTGCGTCGCAGACTTCCGCTTCGGTGCGATCCGCGTCAGGCCGGTGCTGGTGCACTCCTGACGGCGAAGCGGGTGTTTTCCAAAGGAGGAATCCTATGGTGCACAGCTTTGCGACCGGCCGCCTCTCCGCGGCGTCTGCAGCGTTGGCATGGTTTCTGTCGGCGTCGGGTGCGTCTGCGGCCACCGTTTCGTTCAACCGAGAC
>CAYSPN010000848.1:0-4379 GCA_964432895.1 uncultured Candidatus Kuenenia sp. | reverse complement strand
GGCTGGCGGGCCGGCTGGGATCGATGATCCGGCGGGCGCCGCGCCGGCATGCCGACATGCTGCTGGCGGCCCGCCACGAGGAGGCGGAGAAGTTCGGCCAGACCGTCGCCCTCCTGGAGCCGAACGTGAAGCGGTCGCCGGGCGGCCTCCGCGACATCCAACTGGTGCGGTGGCTGGGGCGGATCCTCTATGGACAATCGACGTTCGACACGCTGGTGCTCGCGGGCGGCCTGTCACGGGCCGACGCCGACACGCTTCGCGATGCGGCCGAATTCCTGACGCGGCTGCGAAACGACCTGCATCTCTCGGCCGGCAAGGCGGCCGACGATCTTACGCGGGATCAGCAGCTCCGCGTCGCCGAGGCCCGCGGCATCGAGTCGCGGGACGGCCTGCTCGGCGTGGAGCGGTTCATGCGTGATTACTTCAGGCACACGCGGGGCGTGGCGCAGGTAGCTGAGACGCTGGTCGCCGGCCTCCGCCGCCCCAACCCGGCGAGGGCGTTTGTGTCTGGCGTGCTTGGCAACCGGGTCGACGGACTGTTCCGCGTGGGGCCGCACGACGTGGCGGCAGTCTCCGGCTGCCTGGCGAAGGTGGCGGGAAGCCTCGACTCGATTGTGCGGCTCGTGGAGCTGTCGATGCTCTACGACCTTCCGATCGATCATGCCACGTGGTCCGCCGTGCGTGCCCAGACCGCAGGGCTGCCCGCTACGGCCGATGCCAGGCAGCGGTTCCTCGGCCTGTTTGATCGGCCGCAGCGGCTGGGGCATGCGCTGCGCCGACTGCACGAGGTGGGAGCGCTCGAGATCCTCATCCCCGAGTTCGCGCACGCCCGGAATCTGTTGCAGTTCAACAACTACCACAAATACACCGTCGACGAGCACTGCATCGTGGCCGTCGAACGGGCCGCCGAACTGCAGGACGAATCCGGCTGGCTCGGCGATGTCTGGCGGCAGCTCAACCGCAAGCGATCCGTGCTCCTGGCGCTGTTGATCCACGACCTCGGCAAAGGGTTCGTCGAGGACCACAGCGAGGTGGGGGCGCGGATGGCCCGCGATGTGACGGCCCGCTTCGGCCTGCCGGCCGACGAGGCCGAGATCATCGAGTTTCTCGTGCACAAGCATCTGGCGATGGCCCATCAGGCGTTTCGGAGAGACACCACCGACGACAGCCTAGTGGTGGGCTTCGCCCGCGACGTCGGCTCGCCGGAGGTGCTGCGGATGCTCGCGGTGCTCACCGCGGCCGACGTCAGTGCCGTCGGGCCTGGCGTCTGGACGCGGTGGAAGGCCGACCTGCTCGGCGAGCTCTATTTTCGCACGCTCGGCACCCTCGACGGGGAGAGCCCGTCCGTGGCGGCGGAGCGACATCGCCGGGTGCTCGACGAACTCATCGCCGGCCGCGACGCCGACGATTCTCTCGTGCGGCTTGCCCATCAACTGCCGCTCTCCTACCTCCACGACACCGAGCCGCGCCGCATGCTCGCGGAGTTGGAAAAACTGTCGCGGCTGGCCGCGGACGGCATGTTCATCGGCACCCGCTGGCAGCCGTCGACCGGCACCGTGGCGGTCACCGTGGCCGCGCGTGAATCACTGGCCAGCGGCGTGTTTCATCGGCTCACCGGCGCCCTCACCAGCCAGCGGCTGGAGATCCTTGCGGCCGACATCCACACGCTCGACGAGGGACTCGTGCTCGACCACTTCATCGTGCACGATCCCGATTATGCCGGCGAGCCGGCTGGCGAGCGGCTGGCCGAGATCGCGGCCGCCATCCGCGCTGCGGTCAAGGCGGACCGATCGCCGTCGTTCACGCGGCGGTGGAATCCGTTCGCGCCACAGCCGAATCCCGCGGCGATCGCACCGGCCCGCGTACGGTTCGACAACGAGAGCTCTGCGCACGCCACGATCCTGGAGGTGTTTGCCCACGATTCGGTCGGTCTGCTCTACGCGATTGCGCGGACGATCTTCGAGGAGGGGCTCTCGGTACAGTCGGCGAAGATCGGCACCTATCTCGACCAGGTGGTGGATGCGTTTCATGTCACCGACGAGGCCGGCCGGAAAGTGGTGGACCCCGAGCGGCTCGACAGGATCCGCCGAGCCCTCGAACGCGTGGCCGCTCCGGTCACGGGGCCGGGATGAGCGGTGGTGTGACGCCCCGAAGGTCCCTCGCTCGCGCGTCGGGCTTGCGTGGGAGTGGGGTATCATCCAAGCCCGCAGCGCAAGCAAGGGAACGCGTTCGCTGTCATATCCCGTGCCGAACACTGCTGCGTGAGTGCCCTTGTTTTAGCGCAACGCGAGCATCCGTCGCCGCCATGCCGTGTCGAACTCCTCGATCGGCATACCCACGAGTCGCTCGAACTCCACCACGCGTGCCGATTCGTCGCCTCCGGCAACCGGCTCGCAGATCGCCGCCAGTGACGACGGCGCGAGCACCGGTTCGAGGATAGCCAGGTGGAATGCCAGCCCCCACGCCATCAGGTAGCTCTGCTGACTGGCCTTCCGTCCGCCGGCATGCCCGACGAGAAACTGGCTCTGTCCTGCACGGAGCAGATCCACCAGCGGCGGCGCATCACGGCCCGCGAGCAGTTCCTGCAACGCCTTGAGCCGCACGGGATCGGGGGCGTCGAGCCGCAGTTCGCCCGCCTCAAGCGCCGCCGTCTCGAAGACTTGAGCGAGCCCCTCGTCGAGCCAGAGCGGAAGCGGCCGTCGTCCGCTCCCGACGAGCCGTCGATCGGCATAGGCATGCCACGCCTCGTGGGTGAGCCGGGTCGCGAATGTGCGGCGGGCGTCGGCGACACGTGCCGCGTTGTCACGGCGGGCTGTCGCAATCTGGGCGAGCATCGCCTCCCGCTCTCGTTGCCAGCGATTGCGGGCGAGTTGCACGATCTCGGCACGCTTGCCGGCGGGCATCCCCTGCTTTTCGAGGTCGCCCGCGAGCCGGCGGACCTCCGTCTCGAACGTCCGGTCGCGGTCGGAGAGCTCCCGCTCCGTGAGCGCGAGACTGTCTGCCGCGGTCTGCTCCTGTTCGATCATCGCCGGCATGTCGCTGCCCGCCACGAGCAGACCGTGAGCCGGCACGTAAAACGCCGGATGCTCGGCCTCGATACCGAGGCTCTCCTGAACGCCCCGGTATTCGTTCGCCGTACCGCAGAGCGTGACCCGCAGCGGGGCGATGTCCTTGTCTGCCGGAACCGCGGGCGGCACGAGCACCTCCAGCGCCGCGAAGACCTGCTCGAGGAGCACCACGGCCTTTCGGGTGAGGCTCGGATCGGCCGTGCTGTCGATCGTGAACCAGCGGCCGGCATACCGCCACGGATCGTCTTCATCGTCCCGGAGGAGCGTCACCGCCGTCTCTGCCGCATGCTGCCTGCCGCGGCGGTTTCGAAACGCATCCACCCGTTGCGCAAGCAGGGCATGGTCCGCCTCCGGCAGCCTCTCGATCGCCGCGATCCGCGCCGCGCTGATCGCGGCCCAGGTGATCAACTCCATCGCCCTGCCCGGCGGCTGGATGATCTGCACGAATCCGATCGGCGCCATCGGGTCGCGGGGTCCGTTGGCGGCTGCGGGCTCGACGATGAGCCCCTCGAGCCGCCGCCCGTCGTGAAGCCTGAGGCTCTCGAGCCTCCACGGTGCGGTGGCAAGACCAGGCGTCGGCTCAGCCGCCGCGCCGACCGCGATCATGCCAATCATGGCGACGACCGCGACGGCGGGGGGCAGGAATAGCCGAACCATGCTCGACCAGACGCCGCTGGATCACAGGTAGGTATTGATCACGTTCTCGAAGAGTTCCTGACGACCACTCGTGCAGGCTTCCGCCTCGCCCTTGGCGAGCATTTCCTTTTCGAGCGTCGCGAAGCTCTCGCTGCCCGCCTCGATCCGCTTGCCCAGCGGGCTCGACCAGCTCGCATACCGCTCGTCGACAAGCTTCTGGATGGCGCCGTCGGCCCGCATCGCCGCGGCGATCTTCAGGCCGCGGGCGAACGCGTCCATGCCGCCGATGTGGGCGTGGAAGAGGTCGACCGGCTCGAAGCTCTCGCGGCGGACCTTGGCGTCGAAGTTCACGCCGCCGGGGGCCAGCCCGCCGTACTTGAGGATCGAATACATGATCTGCGTGGTGAGATAGATGTTCGTCGGGAACTGGTCGGTGTCCCAGCCCACCAGCGTGTCGCCGGTGTTGGCATCGATCGAGCCGAGATATCCCTGCATGCCGGCATATTCCAGCTCATGCTGCATCTCGTGGCCGGCGAGCGTGGCGTGGTTGGTCTCGATGTTCATCTTCACGTGCTTTTCAAGGCCATAGGCCCGCAGAAAATTGATGCAGGTGGCGCAGTCGAAGTCGTACTGGTGCTTGGTGGGCTCGCGGGGCTTGGGCTCGAAGTAGAACTG
>CAYSPN010000847.1:0-3956 GCA_964432895.1 uncultured Candidatus Kuenenia sp. | reverse complement strand
GATCCGAGGGCGGCCGCATCGGGCCACGTCGTCTTCTCCAGCGCACCAGCGACCTGGATCCCGGAGGATGTGGCGCCGCTGTATTTTGACGACATCCGGCTGGAAACGCCCGACCGCATGGAAACCATCCGGCCACTCTTCCAGAAGCGATACGAAATCCCGCAGAACGAAAAAGTGCCAGCCACCAAATGAGGGCACCTCGGTGGTTGCACTCAGGTGCAGAAGCGGAACTCGTCAACCTGGTTCCTCACACGGGTTCCCCGTGCACGCTTGCAAGGCCCCGGCATCGGTGGCGGCCCAGACCAGCTCGCCCCGCAGCGTCGCGTTCCTCAAGCGGAAGATCGCCGAGCATTGGACTGTTTGAGAGAGGCCGCCGGCGTGAGGCCGAGACTTCACGCCCGCAACCAGTCCTCGATCAGAAGGCCCGGAATCCGCTCATAGTGCTTTCGGTTCCCCGTGACGAGCGTCGCCCCGTGGCTCACTGAGATCGCTGCGATAAACGGATCCGCGTCGGCGACAATCCGCCCGTTGGTCGCCAGCCTTGCCTTCAACTCGCCGAACAGCCGCCCGCTGGCGAGGTCCGGCGTGAGCACCGTGAGAGTATTGAGAAACTGGACGATCAGGGCCGCGTTCGCTTCCTGATTCGACGACTTCGCGGCACCGTAGAACAACTCCGAGGCGGTGACCCAGGTGGTGGCTACCTCGTCGATCTCCGCCGACCGCCGTTCCAGAACCTCCGCACGCCCTCGGAGAATGCCGATGCACGTGTCGGAGTCGAGCACTTTCACAGGTCAACGTCCCGGCCGGCGGTGCGGGCGGCGTAGAGCGACGCGACCTCGTCATCAAACGCAGAATCGCTAGCCCAGCCGCCCGCGAGCGAACGCCAGGCCGTGACCTGTCGCTGTGCCCGCTCTTCCGCCGTCTCCCTCGCGGCGAGTCCGCCCTCGATCAGCACAATCGCCTCCTGGTTGAGGCTCCGGCGATCGCGGGCCGCAGCGGTACGAAGCCGCACGAGCAGTTCTTCCGGGACGTCCTTCAATGTGATTGATGACATGCACACCTCAGTGGTTCCATTATGGTGCGGAAACGGAACTCGTCAATCTGGTCCCTCACGCCCGTTCCCGGCGGACCCTTGCATGGGCCCGGCATCAGTGGCGGCCCAGATCAGCTCGCCCGCAGCGTCGCCTTCCTCACGCGGAAGATCGCCGAGTATTGGCCTGCTTGATAGAGGCAGAAGGCGTGAGCCCGGTATGGCGGCGGAAATGCTGCGTGAAGTTGCTCTGGTCGCAGAACCCCAGCCGCTGCGAGATCGCGATGATCGGTTCGTGGCCAGCCCGCAACGCCTCGCTTGCCGCGCGGATGCGGCACTTCATCCAGTAGGTGCGTGGACTGAAGGCAAACACGCCGTGGAACGACCGCTGCAGTTGCCGCGTCGACATGTGGCAGTCCTTCGCCAGACGGGCAATCGAGGGGAAGCGGGTGAGCTCGGCGCGGAGGGTTGTCAGTGCGGGGACGAGTCGGCTTCCGGCCGCACCCGGCGGGGCGAGGCCGCGGCAGCCGCGGAGCGTGCCCATCACGCCGATCACCCGGTCGCTGCGGTCGACGAGCGGATACTTGTTGGTCTCATACCAGTCGGGCAATCCGATCTCGTCGAACCAGAGGTCGACGTGACCGATCAGCGGCTTCCTCGACTCGATCACCACCCGGTCGTCGGCCCGATAGTGGGCGGCGAAGGGACCGGGGGTGAGATCCTCGTCGGTGGCACCGAGCATCTGCTCGTAGTCATGCAGCCCGACGTGCGGCAGGATGCCGCGGCTGAAGAAGAGCGTCTCGCAGGTGCCTCCCGCTTCTTGTCGCCGGCTGTCACCGTGTCATACTGGCCCAGTCTTCGCCGGTGTCGTCTGCGACGAAGTAGGAACTGCGAATACAGGCCGGGAAAGACGTCTTCGCGATAGCCTGTGACGCTTTCTCCATACATACCACCGCCGCTCCATGACCCAACCATCCCCGTTGCCTCCCATCTTCGTGGGGCTTGGCGAAACGCTCTGGGACGTCTTCCCAGACGGGGCCGTCTGGGGCGGGGCACCGGGCAACGTAGCCTGCCATGCCGCGGGCCTGGGAGCCAAAAGCTTCATGGTGAGCGGCGTGGGCTGCGACGAGCTCGGCGAGCGTGGGATCGCGGCGCTCGAGTCTCATGGGATCGACTGCCTCCATGTGCAGCGCGACCCGCGGCATCCCACCGGCACGGTCACGGTGTCGCTCGGTACCGCCGGCGATGCCAGCTATGTCTTCGCGTCCGACACGGCCTGGGACCATCTCGCCTGGGAGCCGTCGCTTGGAGACCTCGCCGCCAGGGCCGGCGCCGTCTGCTTTGGCACGCTCGGCCAGCGGTCGGAGGAATCGCGGCGGACGATCCGCCGGTTTCTCGAGGCCGCCGGGCAGGCTGTCCTCGTCTTCGACGTCAACCTGCGGCAGGCGTTTTATTCACCGGAACTGATCCGCGAGTCGCTGACGCTCGCCAACGTGCTCAAGCTCAACGACGACGAGCTGCCGGTGGTGGCTGCGGCCTGCGGCGTGTCGGCCGACGATCCGGTGGCGGCGGTCCGTGAGCTCGCGAACCGGCATGGCCTGCGGCTGGCGGCGCTCACCCGCGGAGCGGTGGGCTCCGTGCTCGTGGCCGACGGCGTGGTATCGACCCGGCCGGCGGAGGCCCGCACGATCGTCGACACGGTGGGCGCAGGCGATGCCTTCACCGCTGCGGTCGTGATGGGCCTGCTTGGCGGTCGGCCGCTCGAGGTGATGCACGACCACGCCGCGCGGCTGGCAGCCTTCGTTTGTGGCCACCGCGGCGCGACGCCACGGATTCCCGCGGACCTGCGGGCGTGAGGCGGAAGATTGGGTCGTGGATTCCCTCGCTCGCGCGTCGGGCTTGGATGGGAACCTCTCTTCATCCAAGCCCGTTCATCCAAGCCCGCAGCACAAGCAAGGGAATGTGTATGGCGTCAGCGAGGGAGGCCCGTCTGCTGGACGAAAGTCATCGTCTGGCCCTTGCGCTCTGCCGGAGTCTGCCGATGGCGACTCGAGTCTGCCCTGCTTTTCCGCGATGAATCCCTCGTTGGACGTTAGCGGGGCGTAGCGAGCCGTGTCTCTTCGCGGCTCTCGAAAGAGGCGAGATCTTCGTTGATTTTCGCGATCATTTTGCGGACGCCAGCCTTGGTGAATCCCTTCTCGCCGATGGGATGCTCGCGTTCGAGATCAGCGATGCGCTGTTCAAGTATCCGCAGGTCGCAATGCGCTTTTTCGTACTCGACGGCATTGGAAATCACAGCATCACCTCTACGAGTCCCTTGCGTACCGAAGGGTCGTTCATCCGACTGAAGAAGTCTATCCAATCATCCCAATCCCGGCCATCTTCAGCTGCGAAGAGGTGTTCATCTGCGCGAGTCCCAAGGATTTCCGCCAACACGATGGCGTCCACGTTTCCTCTGGTAATGCGTTCGGCAAAGTCCGACCCCAGCCAAACGACAGCATCGACATCGTTGGGAACTTCCTTCGCCGTCACGAAACTCCCGTTCAAACAAAATCGCTTTGATCCAGCCGAACGACAGAGCCGTAGCCAGTGGCTCACTGTTCTCCCCAGTCGCTTTCTTTCCGGGGTTCCGACCGCGAATCGTGCAAGGGCCTCGGTCTCGGTCGCCCGATGCAATCCCGCGGGCAACAGACCGTCCAGGCAAAAAGGTGGGATCAAGGCGGTTGAACTCCGGGCCGAACACGCTGGCCGAAAAGTGTATACAGGTGTACACTCCTGTCGTCAATGGGTGTTGACGGCCGCCCGGCATGCTGGCGGCTGACTGCCGCAAGGGCGGGAGCAATGCTTTCGCCGGAGATGAAAGTCGCTCCCGTCCCTCTTTGTCGAGCTATTCCGCGGCGAGGCCGGTGCGGCTATTGAAGACCCG
>CAYSPN010000846.1:0-3884 GCA_964432895.1 uncultured Candidatus Kuenenia sp. | reverse complement strand
GGCAAAGCCGCTGGCGGCGGCGTCGAAGCCGGGCAGCCCGCTGGCGACGAGATAGAGCACGCCGGCACCCACGATGCCGCCCACCACCTGGGCGAGGATGTATTTCGGCATCTCAGCGACGGGAAACCGGCCGCTGGCGGCGAGGCCAGCCGTGACCGCGGGATTCAGGTGGCAGCCGGAGATGTGCCCTATTGCGACGGCCATCGACAGCACCGTCAGGCCGAAGGCAAGCGAAACGCCCAGGAAACCGATGCCGAGATCGGGATACGCGGCCGCCAAAACGGCGCTCCCGCAGCCCCCCAAAACCAGCCAAAATGTGCCAATTGCCTCGGCCAACAGCTTTCCCATCGAGTGTTTCTCCACAAAAAACGAGCAAGGTCGATCTCACCCCGAGGAACCTCTCCGGGCGGTCAAACCGAAAAACGAGTCGGAAAACTAGGCGATCGCCGGGAAAAACGTCAAGGGCAGGGAAATGATGTCGATTCGTTCCCGGTTTTTCCCGTCTCGTCGATTTTCCATGTCATGGGCCAAAAACTCTTGCGTTTATCCCCCCAATCGGTACAATCCGCCGCTACGCCTCCGCTATTTAGGTCCACGCGTTCTAGGTCCACACGTTCGCGGTCCCACCGGTCCAAAGCTCAATCGCCCTCCCAGAAACGCAGCAGTTAGCAACATGAAAATGACCTACAAAATAGCTTCCGTCTGCCTGCTGGCCGCCAGCACAATGCTTGTGTGTGGCAGCCTGTCTGGCGAAGCCTCTGCCGCCGTCTTCACCTGGGCTGGCAACAATGCCAACTGGGGCAACAACGCATCGTGGTTAAACAATGCTCAGCCTGCGAATAGCGATTCCGTGCTGTTTACAAATGCGGGATCGGGCACCGCGAGTGGAGTCAATCTGTCCCGCGCGATTTCCGACATCACGTTCGACGCTTCGGTGAACCGCACCTTCACGCTGACGCAAAGCAGTTCCTTTGTAACGACGTTGGGCTCGCTCACGAATAATTCGGGCTCTGCGCAGGTCTTGAACAACAACATCGCACTCTCTTCCACCAGCGGCGTGATTAACACTGGCTCTGCTGGCATCACGCTCGGTGGAAGGCTGACCGGTAGCGGGAATTACTCAAAGACCGGCAGCGGTCTGCTTCGGATCAGTAACGGCAACAACGCCGGGTATACGGGCACTCTTACGGTCGATGCGGGTTCGTTGAAGCTCGTATCGGGTATTGAACAGGCCAACATCGTGGTGAACAACGGCGCAACGCTCTACACGGCGAGCGACTTAGCCGAAGGCGCCGCCGGTTCGATTACGGTGAACGCCGGCGGCACGCTGGAGCCAGGCGAGATTGCAGACAGCGGGTACGGGGCGTTCAACGTCACTAATAACACGACGCTCAATGCCGGCAGCGCCACAAACGTGGGCGTAGGAAGTATTACGGACTACGATCAGATTAACTCAGCCGGAACAACCACCTTCGGCGGTGCCCTGACGATCAGCATGGACTACACACCGGATCTCTTTGGAACCACTGCTCCGTACTTCCTTGACGGCGACTCTTGGGCCTTGTTTAGCTCGGGCAGTTTTGCTGGTGACTTCACGAGCATCAACATGACCGGCGTGTACGGCAACGTGAGCTTTACGAAGATCGACAGCGATGTCTGGCAGTCGCAGTACCTCGGAAACGGCCAGCAATTCAACTTCTACGTGAACAGCGCCAACGGTGGTTTGGCTGGCACCCTCTACGCTGTGCCCGAGCCCTCCACAATCGTCTTCGCCGGCATCGGCATCGCGATGTTTGGCTGGAGTACCTGGACGCGTCGTCGTGCCAAGAGCCGCCGGCAGGCCGTCGAGGCTGCGATCGCCTGAGCCGCAGGACTGAGTTCAAAACATAAAGAACCGCGACAGTGTAAATCGCTGCCGCGGTTTTCTTTTACATCCAGGCCATCACACGCGGGCCGAACACGATCACGCCGACCACGGCCGCTGTGATAGCCGCCAGCAACACCGCGGCGCTAGCCATGTCGAGAGCATCCCGGAAGCGGGGATGACGGCGACTGCCCGGGGCTCGGGCCAGCGACTCGATCGCCGTGTTGAAAATCTCCGCCATCAGCACCAAGCCGATCGCGAAGGCGAGCAGGCACCATTCCACGGCCGACACGCGAAACAACGCCCCGGCCGCCACCACGGCCCCAGCCATGCCCAGATGCACGGCGAAGCTCGACTGGGTTCTCACCGCCCGGGCAAGGCCCCGGAAGGCATCGGCGAATTTCCGCGACCAGGTCCGGCCCCCGGAGGTTCGCCTTCGCAGGGTCATGGGGTCTACCCAGCCTTCACGTAGGGATCGCCCTTCTTCCAGTTGCAGGGGCAGAGTTCGTCGCTCTGCAGGGCGTCGAGCACCCGCATCACCTCAGCCACATTCCGCCCCACACGGCCCTGATTCACATCGACCCACTGGATCACGCCGTTGGGGTCCACGATGAAGGTGGCCCGCAGGCAGTAGCCCTCGGTCTTTTCGAGGATGCCAAGCTCAGCCGAGAGCTTTTGGGCCGCAATCAACGGGAATTTCAGGTCTGCCAGGTCGGGATGGGCCCGCCGCCAGGCAAGATGGGAATACTCGTTGTCGGTGCTGCCGCCCACAACGCTCGTGTCGCGGTCGCCGAAGGCCTTCACCTGCTTGTTGAACTCGGCGATCTCCGTCGGGCAGACAAACGTGAAATCCTTCGGATAGAAGAAATACACGACCCACCGGCCGGCGTAGTCGGCATTGGTGAGCAGTTTGACGTCGTCCTTGCCGATGCCAACGCAGGCCTGGGCGGAGTAGTGGGGAAAGGAATCGCCGACGGTGAGCATGGTAAGGTCTCCGGGGAAGAGCCACAGAGTGTACGGGCCCTCGTCTGCCCGTTCAACTTGTCTGCCCGTTCAACAAGACCATGCGTTCAACACACGATACGCCGCACCTCCACCATGACCCGCTCACGTCGCGGACGGTCATCGCGGCCCCAGGCCGGGCCCAGCGGCCAAATGAGCTGGAGGGGGCGACGATCAGCTGCCCGTTCTGCGTCGGAAATGAGTCACTCACCCCCCCCGCCGTGCTGCGGGCGCCCCGCTCGTCCACAGAACCATGGCGGGCACGGATCGTTCCTAACCGCTTTCCGATCGTGAGCGGCACGGCCGTCGGCTCGCATGGAGAAGCTGCAGAAGTCCGCCAGACGGCCTCGCCGCGGCCCGCTCATGGGGTGCATGATGTCGTGATCGAGTCGCCGGCGCACCTGCGGAGCATTCTGGCCATCGATCCCGCCGACTGGCGGAATGTCTGGGAACTCTGCAGGGAACGGCTGGCGACTCTCGCCGACCAGAGCGGGCTGGCCTGGGCCACGGTCTTCAAAAATTCTGGCGGCCGCGCCGGCGCGTCGCTCGAGCATGTGCACAGCCAGCTCGTGGCACTCGACTTCGTGCCGCCGGCCATCTACGCAGAGCTGGTCGCCGCGGGCCGCGCTGCCGATCCCTTTGGCGATCTTCTGCGGCAGGCCGCGGCCGAGGACCGGATCGTGGAGGAGGCGGGGGACATGGTGGCGCTGGTGCCCCCTGCACCACGGCAGCCGTTTGAGACCTGGATCCTCCCGCGGACAGCGGAGCGGTATTTCCATGCGACCTCGAGCGACCGCGTGGCCGCCTTGGCCACGCTGACGCAATCGCTCATCGGCCGACTCGACAGGCTCGTGCCGGAGGCCGACTACAACTGGTGGCTGCACCAGCCGCCGTATGGGCATGCAGTCAGCACCCACGCCGGTGTTCCCGTGCCGGCCCGCTGGCACTGGCATCTCGAGATCATGCCGCGGATCAACGGCCTGGCCGGTTTCGAACTGGGCGCCGGCTGCCACATCAC
>CAYSPN010000845.1:0-2449 GCA_964432895.1 uncultured Candidatus Kuenenia sp. | reverse complement strand
AACGCGAATTCCCTCGCTCGCGCGTCGGGCTTGCATGAAAACCCGCGCCCGTAGGCAATAAAAGCCCTCAGCGCAAGCCGAGGGGACTCCGGGCATGCTCACCCGGCAGGCGTCAGCCGATCCTGCCAGGACCGTGTAAGGCTCCGGATCGCGGCATGCAGACGGCTCTTCACGGTTCCCACGGGCAGCCCGAGCGTGTCTGCCGCCTCGCAATACTTGAGCCCTTCGTGATACACGAGCAGGAGCACCGCCTTCTGCGGGGAGGGCAGTGCGTCGACCGCCTCCCGCACCCACTCCGCGGCCTCGCGATCGTCCGATGCCTCAGCAGCGACATCGTCGCCGGCAATGAGCTGCCTGAGCGAACCCGCGTCGGCATCATGGCCAAGCGGCTGGTCGAGGCTCACCATGCGGTGGCGGCGGTTCCGCCGCTGCGCGTCGATCGCCTGGTTGGTGGCGATGGCATAGAGCCAGGGCCGAAAGCGGCGGCCATCCTCAAAGCACTCCCGCTTCAGATGGACTTGTAAAAACGTCAATTGGAACACGTCCTCGGCCATCTCCGCGTTCCCGAGGTAACGGCGGAGGTAGGCAAACAGGTCGCGTTCGTAGCGATGGACGAGCGATTCGAATGCGGAGGCGCCGTCGCCCCGGCGGGCCCGGAGGATCAGATCCTCGTCGGAGGCCTCACCGCTCCCCCCGATCATGCCGTCGCAGCGATCAAGAGGCAGGCAGGCAGTAGCAACCATGGTGTCGTTCTCCGGAGCCGAAAGAGGGCGGTGGCCTGAAGGCGATGCACACGCCGTGCCAAACCTCCACAATCGAGCAAACCCGGAGAGTCGGGCGATTCACGCGGTCTCGGAAAGGCCGGCCCAACCGGAGCCGGCAGTCGCTGCCGCATTCTGCAACGGCCCTGGGCAGATAGCGGCACCCGGCCCCCGCCCCGCTTGATCCTGAGGATGCGGTCCGCTGCGTGGAACGAAGAAATCGCTCCCGTCCCTCATTTTTGTCATTCCTGTCATTTTTCCAATTTCTTGAACTGTCGCCGATTGCAGGTAACATCATCCGGTCGGGGGCGGCATCGGCATACTCGCCGACCCCGCCCTGCGCCGACCACGGATATGGCCGCAGGATACGGCACGTGCTATTCGTCACCCATCACAAGTGCGCGTCCGCATGGCTGACCAGCGTGCTGCATTCCTACTATGCGCAGCGGCAGCGGGAGCGTGTCTTCCATTCCTACAAAAGCGAGGAATTCCCGGCGAACCCGTCAGACTACCGCTACCTTCTTCTGATCAATGCCGACTACCGCTTCCTCCGCGACAAGATCACGCGGGCCGTGCATGTCGTCCGCAACCCATTGGCGGTCGTGGTGTCGGCCTATTTCTCGCACCTCTTCGTCCATCCCGTGGACAAGTGGCCTCTGCTTGCGGCACAACGCCAAAGGCTCCAGGAAATCTCCGAGGAAGAGGGGATGGAAGCGACCTTTGAGTTCCTCTCCAGGCCAGCGTTCGACGATGGCGTTGTGGGGCCGCTCTGGGGCATGTCGCACTTTGACTATGACGACGATCGCGTCCTCACGGTTCGCATGGAGGATCTCGTCGCCACACCGCAGGTGGTGCTGTCTCGAGCTTTTTCCTTTCTGGGCGAAGCATGTCCTGCCGACCTGCTTTCGCAACTCGATGGCCATTCATTCAAAATCAAGTCGGGCGGCCGGGATCCGGGCATGGTCGATCCGACCTCGCATTATCGGTCTGGAAATCCGACCGATTGGGTCAACCATCTTTCGCTCATGTGCGCCCGAACGATCTATCATTCCCACAAGCCGTTCATGGACCGCTTCTATCCGATGACGGCAGCGATGCTCGGCGTCGAGACAGGCGGCATGCAGCCCGTGACCGCCGCCAGGCAGCGAGAACCTGTCCTTTCTGTATAAACCGGCGACGGTTTTTTCCTGCGCGTTGGGGCGGAGACCAGACGGCACCGTTGCCACCCCCGGGCGGCGGAATTGCGGCGGTTTCGGCCCCACCCCGCGTCGATTCGTGCGTGCCGGTGTCGATTCGTCCTTTTTTTGCGTCCGTTTGCTTGTAGGCGAGGGGGCGGGGGAGTTAAAACCTTGCCCTTTGCGAAAGCCCGCCATCTCCCAATCAACACGCGTTTCGGTCCCTTCATCCCATAAACGGGCCACGATCATGATTCGCCTCTCATTCAAGCCGCTTTCTCTTGGGCTGCTCACTCTCGCCTGCATGGCTGCTGCCAGCACGGCATCGGCCGGGACGCTCACGACCTGGTTGGGCAGCGGCACCAGCAGCAACTGGTCGACCGCCAACAACTGGACCACGACGCCGACGACGTCTGGCACGTTCTCGCTCGTGTATGAAGGCAACCGGATCAGGATGACGGGAACCAACAACCTCGGCCCTGACGCGGTGAAGGTTGACTCGATCCTGTTCGC
>CAYSPN010000844.1:0-2570 GCA_964432895.1 uncultured Candidatus Kuenenia sp. | reverse complement strand
CCTCCGACGATCGTTTTGACTATACATCGACTCTGCAGCGACCGGAGCGGCCGGTTGCAACGATTGTGCCGATTCCGGAAGCAGGAGTCGCGGTCGATGTGGGGGCTACAGTAGCCGGTCCTTCGCGCGGGCCAGGGCACGGACCTGCCGCCACTGGGCCGGCGAAAGTTGCCAGGCGGCTGCCGCCAGCCGCTTCACCCGCTCCGAAAGCGCGAGCGACTCCTCGCCGTTGGCCGCCTCGAACTCCCGCATCAGGCCCGCGTAGCGCCGCCAGCCGGACAGGGCGCCAGAGAGAATCTGTCCGATGGCGCGCGGGCTGGCGAGATAGGGCAGGTCGGAATTGATCGGCTCGTAATCGAGCTGCCGGAGATAGAGGTCGGCGAGCGCGGCGGCCGTGCTCCCTGTCGCGGCTGCCGGCAGCGGCGAGTCGCCTCCAAAGTGCTGCACGATCATGGAGACTGCGTGAACGGCATCGTCGAGGCCCCATCGGCGGGCGTAGTCGAGGGCGCAGGAGAGCTCTTCAGGATCGGCCGCCAGCAGGCGAAACCAGCCGCCGCAGTCGAGGATGTCCCGAGCGATCTCGTCGGGGATGAGGTCGTTTCGCACCGCATGGTGCACGGTGAGCAGCAGGCCAAAGGCGGGGCGAACCACCGTCGTCTCGACATTGAGCACCCGCACGGGCCGTGCCGTGCCCAGCAAGGCCTCCGTGTCGAAACGGCCCAGTTTCCAGTGGAGGTCGATGTGGTTGCCTGCAGGATTGCTCAGACTGACTGCCTGATTGCCGGCAGCCCCCGGCGAATTCTTCACGAAGGCGATGTAGTCGGCCAAGGAGCCGGTGCCGACGTGCCGCCGGTAGCCGTTGGCTTCGAGGGTTGTGAGTGCGGCGGCAAGGTCATCGGCCCGGATCAGGATGTCGACGTCCTGCAGCATCCGGTCGCGGGCGTTGGCGTGCAGCAGCGCGATGACCGCGCCGCCCTTGAACGCCGCCGCCTTGATGCCCGCGGCCTGCAGCCGCTGCATCGCCTCCGATCCCGCCCGCAGGCAGAGCGAGGTGCGGATGAACTGGGCCGCCGTGGCGCGACGCAATTCGTCCGCCTCTGTCGGGGGCATCGACCGATCGAGGGCCGCCAGCCTCGCGGCGACCGCCGGCTGCACCTTCCACCGCTCGCAGAGCCGTAGCACCAAGGGCCATTCACCACCGGCTTCGATCTCGCTCGCGGCGGCCATGGCGGTGGCAGGGGGCGATGCCAGCAGCCGCATCACACGATGCCTGAAAGACGACGGTGACAAGGCCATTGATATGCGTCGGAGTGGGGAAGAGCCGCAGGCGTACGCCATGCGCGTGTCGGTCCGGGCGATGGTACGCTCTCTCCGGCCACGATGCACACCAATCCTCTTTTCGATCGTTGCGATGGGAAATCGGAAAGAGAGCAGCCATTGAAGGGACGGGAGTGACACCGTCGACGGCCGTCGCGTAGCATGACGGCATGGCCACCATGGACAGCGACGTCGCGCGATCACCGGAAGCTCCCGCAGCCCCGCCTCGCCGCCGCACGGAACGTCGTCGCACGCTCGCCGACATCCTCACGCAATACGTCCTGCCGCTGGTGGCCATGGCGATGCTCGGCTTCGCCCTCTGGTATGTCGCCAAGACCAAGCCCGTCACCCGCAATCCGCCGCCGCCGATCATGCCGGCCCGTAGCCCCTATGCCGCCACGCTCGCGGCCGCCGGCATCGTCGAGGCCCAGACGGAGAACATCTCCGTGGGCTCCGCCACGCCCGGCGTTGTGGTGCAGGTGTTCGTGAAGGTGGGCGACGAGGTGAAGGCGGGCCAGCCGCTCTTTCGGCTCGACGACCGGCAGTTGCAGGGCGAACTGGCTGTGAAGCGGGCGATGGTGTCGCAGTCGAAGAGTGAATTGATCCGCCTGGAGGCAGAACCCCGCAAGGAAAAGATTCCGGTCATCGTGGCACAGGTCAACGAGGCGAGGGCGGTGGTGATCCGCGAGACCGACGCTCTCAAGCGGGCGGAGGACACGTTTGCCCGCAAGGTCACAACCGAACAGGAACTGATCGCGCGGCGCGAGGCTCTGGCCGCCGCCCAGGCGGTGCTCGACAAGTCGCAGGCCGATCTCGACCTGCTCAAGGCCGGTTCATGGCAGTATGACCGCGATGTCGTCAGCGAGGCGATCGAAAAGGCCGAGGCAGACGTGGCCAAGGCCGAGATCGAACTGGATCGACTGGTCGTAAGAGCGCTCGTGGCAGGGGAGGTGCTCCAGGTGAAGGTGCGGCCGGGAGAGTACGTCGGCACGCCGCCGAATCAGCCGCTGATCATCCTTGGCAACATCGAGACGCTGCATGTGCGGGTTGACATCGATGAGTACGACATCCCACGGTTCCGCAGCGATGTGCCGGCGACAGCCGTACCGCGCGGCAACCTGCAGGTGCGGTATCCGCTGAGGTTTTTCCGCGTCGAGCCGTTCGTGATCCCAAAGAAGTCGCTCACCGGCGACAACACCGAGCGGGTCGATACGCGGGTGCTGCAGGTGATCTATGAGTTTGATCCCGCCGGC
>CAYSPN010000843.1:0-8915 GCA_964432895.1 uncultured Candidatus Kuenenia sp. | reverse complement strand
GCTCGCAGCCTTCACGATCCCCGGCGCCGCCAAGGCGATCTGGGGCCAGATCGAGGGGGGACTCAAGGCCTCCGGCGTGTCGCACATGACCGCCCCCTATGGCGATCGGCTCGTGGAGGGTGAGCGGTGCGGCTGGCTCCGGCCGGTGGTGGCCCATTGCACGTCGCCCGAACCGGATATCGCCAAGGCGGAATACATGTTCCCCTTCGTGAGCGTGGTGGAGTGCCCCCAGGCAGCGATGCTCGAAAAAATCGGTCCCACGCTGGTTTGCTCGGCCATCACCGACAATCCGGCGTTTCAGGCCGAATTGGTCAGCAGCACGGCGATCGACAGGCTCAACCTCGGCCCCATCCCCACGACGAAACTCGACTGGCTCCAGCCGCACGAGGGCAACATCATCGACTTTCTGTACCGTTCGCGGGCGCTGCAGGTGCCGGCCGAAAAGGCTGCCGCTTTATCGTGACGCGCGAGCACGCACCGTGACGCATCCGGATGCATCCGCCGGGTTTGAGTTCCGCGCCGCCACACGGCTCGTGGTCGGCCGCGGTGCCGTCGCGAGACTGGGATCATTGGCCCGCGAACTCGGCGCGACGCGAGCGCTCGTCGTGAGCGATCCCGGCGTGGTGCGGGCCGGTCACACGGCCGCGGGACTCGACGCGATTCAATCGTCCGGCGTCGCTACGGCCGTCTTCGACCAGTTCGGCGAAAATCCGACCACGTCACAGGTGGAGGCGGGCACCGCCGTGGCCCGGGACTTTCGCCCGGACCTGATCGTCGGCCTCGGCGGCGGCAGTTCGATGGACTGCGCCAAGGGGATCAATTTCCTGCTCTCGTGCGGTGGCCGGATGCACGACTACCACGGCCGTGGCAAGGCGACCGGGCCGCTGCTGCCCTCGATCGCCGTGCCGACGACGGCCGGCACCGGCAGCGAGACGCAGTCATTCGCACTCATCACCGACACAACGACCGGCATGAAGATGGCTTGCGGCGATCCGCGGGCCGCCTTCCGCATCGCGATCCTCGACGTGCATCTCACGCTCACGCAGCCGACACGCGTGGCCGCGCTCACCGGCATCGACGCGGTGTCGCATGCGGTCGAGAGCCATGTGAGCCGGGCCGCGACGCCCGCCTCGCGCATCTTCTCGCGGGAGGGCTGGCGGCTGCTCGCGAACAACATTCCCCGCGTCTTCGCCGACGGTGGCGACGTGGCGGCGAGAGAGGCCGTGCAACTCGGCGCGGCCTGGGCCGGGCTCGCGATTGAAAACGCGATGCTCGGCGCGGCCCACGCACTGGCCAATCCGCTCACGGCGGCCCACCATGTCGTGCACGGTCAGGCGGTGGGACTCATGCTCCCGCATGTCGTGAGGTTCAACGCGGCCTCCTGCGGCCAAGCCTACGCCGAACTCTTGCACGACGTCGGCATCGACGCGGTTCCGGAGGCGGCCGGCGACGAACTGGCCGCCTGGCTCTCCCGCCTCCTGGAAGCGTCGGGCCTGCACACCAGCCTCTCGGCTCTCGGCATCCCCACCCTCGATGAACACTCGCTCGCCGCCGCGGCGGCCACCCAGTGGACAGGCGGATTCAACCCGCGGCCTGTCGGCATCGACGATTTCGCCCGCCTCTACGAGGCCGCTCGATGAGACGCCTGCGACTGCTCGCGACACTCGGGTTGCTCTCCGTGCTGCAGGTTGCTGCCGCAGCCGACGATGCAGCCGCCCCGGCCGATGCCTGGCCGATGGCCCGCGGCTGTCCATCGGGTACCGGGCAATCCGCGACCATGCTTCGCCTGCCACTGACCGAGAAGTGGCACCGTGTGCTCGAGAAGACAGCCTTCGGTGCCGTGCCGGTCATCGCCGACGGCGCGATCTATCTCGGCGACCTCGACGGCACGTTTCATGCGCTCGATCTCGCCACCGGCGCTACGAAGTGGACGTTCAAGGCCGAGGCGGCAGGGTTTCCATCGGCGGCGGCCGTGTCGCTCACCCCCGCGCAGCCGCTGGTCGTCGTAGGTGACGATACAGGTGTCGTGCGGGCATTCAACGCCGCAACCGGCACGCTCTCCTGGGAATACGAAACCGAAGGTGAAATCTCCGGCGGCCCCACGATCCTTGCGAGCGATGCCGGCGGCCGTGTGCTCGTCGGCTCCCAGGATGCGTCGCTCTCCTGCCTGCAACTCGCCGACGGCAAGACGCTCTGGAAACACTCGATCGCCGACCAGATCCGCTGCTCCCCTACCGTGGCCCGCTCCGGTGACGGGGACCGGGTCTTTCTCGCCGGCTGTGACGGCAAACTGCACGTGATCGATGTGCAGAGCGGCGAGGAGAAGTCGGCCGTGCCGATCGATGGTCCAACAGGCACCACGCCTGCCACCCACGGCGACAGGGTGTTCTTCGGCACCGAGGGAGGCGGATTCTTCGCGATCGACTTTCTCAAGGCCGAGGTCGCCTGGCGGGCCCAGTCGGCGGTAAACGGCCAATCGTATCGATCGAGCGCGGCGATCGCCGGCGACCTCGTGATCGTGGGCTCACGTGGCAAGGCGGTCGAAGCCTTTTCCTGTGCAGACGGCACACGGAAGTGGCGGCATCCGATGCGTGGGAAGGTGGACGCCTCGCCGATCGTGGCGGCTACGGAGGGCGGCAGGCTCGTGGCCCTCGTCGCGGACAGCGCCGGCAAGATCGTGGCCCTCGACGCGGCGACGGGTGAGACCGCGTGGGAGTTTGATGCCGGCGGTGGCTTCTCGGCGGGGGCGGCCGCGGCGGCGGGCCATCTCGTGATCGCCTCCGACGACGGCACCGTGTGGTGCTTTGCATCCCCATCCCCTGAGCCAGACCGCTGAAGCAGACCGCCGACTATCCACCACGCAGGATCACCGACCATGGCATGGCATCAAACGGAGCTTCGGTTGGCGCCGCGCCGTCGCGGATTCCACCTGATCACGCCGGAGGTCGAGGCGGCGATCGAGGGCATGGAGCGGCTCCGCATCGGCATCCTGCACGTCTTCATCCAGCACACCTCGGCAAGCCTCTCCATCAATGAAAACGCCGACCCCGACGTGCCCCGCGATCTCGAGATGGCGTTCAACGAGATCGCCCGCGAGGATTTTCCCTACGTGCACACGATGGAGGGCCCTGACGACATGCCGGCGCATGTGAAGGCCTCGGTGATCGGCAGTTGCGTCACCGTGCCGATCAAGGACGGCGGGCTCTGCCTTGGCACCTGGCAGGGCATTTATCTGTGCGAGCACCGTGACCGCGGCGGTCCCCGCCGGCTCGTGCTCACGCTGCACGGGGAGTGACGGCATGCCGAGCGAGCCGGTGCCTGTCTTCGATCCGGAACGCTTCCGCCGTGAAGGCCGCGCCATCGTTGACTGGATCGCCGACTACTGGCAGACCGTGGCCGAGAAGCCGGTGCAGTCGTCGGTCAAGCCAGGCTGGGTGCGAGCCCAACTGCCGCCGCAACCGCCCGAGCAGCCCGAGTCGCTCGACGCCGTACTGGCCGACCTCGACCGCATCATTGCGCCCGCCCTCACACACTGGCAGCACCCAGGATTCTTTGCCTACTTTCCGGCGAGCACGAGTGGGCCGTCGATCCTCGGCGAACTGCTCTCCGCAGGGATCGGCGTGCAGGGGATGCTCTGGGCCACGTCGCCGGCCTGCACCGAACTCGAGACCCATGTGCTCGACTGGCTGCGGGAGTTGCTCGGCCTGCCCGAACGGTTTGCCAGCACCGGCACGGGCGGCGGCGTGATCCTCGACTCCGCCTCCAGCGGCCTGCTCTCCGTGGTCGTCGCCGCCCGCCGACGGGCCGGCACCATCGAAACCAGCGACGGCGTCGCTCTGCACAGCCGCCCGCTCGTCGCCTACGCGAGCGGCGACGCGCACTCCAGCGTCGAGAAGGGGCTCGGGATTGCCGGCATCGGCCGACAGTGGCTGCGAAAAATTCAGACGAACGCCCGCGGTGAGATGGATGCCGACAGGCTTGCCACCGCCATGGATGGCGATGCCCAGGCGGGCAGAGTTCCCTTCTTCGTGGCGGCCACGGTCGGTACCACATCATCGGGCGCGATCGATCCCGTGCCGCTGATCGCCGCAGCCGCGCGGCGGCATGGCGCCTGGCTGCACGTCGACGCCGCCTGGGCGGGAGCGGCCTCCATCTGCCCGGAGTTCCGAGGATCAATCGTCGCCGGCGCGGAGTCGGCCGATAGTTGGGGCTTCAATCCCCACAAGTGGATGCTCGTCAACTTCGACTGCCACACGCTCTGGGTGGCCGACCGCGGACCGCTCGTCCAAGCCCTCTCCATGAAACCCGACTATCTGCGAAACGCGGCCACCGAGAGCGGGGCCGTCATCGACTACAGCGACTGGCAGGTGCCGCTGGGCCGACGGTTCCGCGGCCTCAAACTCTGGCTGACGCTCCGCATGATCGGCGCGGCGGCCCTCCGCCAGCGGATCCGCGACCACGTGTCGTGGGCGACGGAGTTTGCCGGCTGGGTGCGGGACGACCCGCGGTTCGAACTCCTGGCCGAGCCTTCCCTGAGCCTGGTCTGCTTCGGCCTGAGGGCCGGCGACGAGGCCTCGGCCGCGCTGCTCGACCGGGTCAACCGGGAGGGACGGGTCCTGCTCAGCCCCGCCAGGGTCGCGGGCCGGTACGCCCTCCGGCTGGCCGTGGGCGGCACGCTGACCGGCCGCCAGGACGTGGAAACCGCCTGGCGGGAGCTTTCCAGGCTGGCCTGACCCCCCGCCGGGAAGCAATCCAACTGTCACGACCACTTTTTCCTGCATTTCCGACCATCTTACCGCCGATAGACGTGGGAATGTGATGGTGGGGAGAGGGAGCGAACCAACTCCGTAGGCGACCCGTAGTATTGGTTGCGACCCGGTTTTGGACGGCCTTAGTACGGCTGGCAAACCGGACGAGGAGCAGCACCATGGCACGAAAAGACTCACTTTTGAACCTGCGGGCGATTCTCGTCCGCCGCCGCGACGCCCTGCGGAGCGCGCTCGCTGGCGACCTGTCCCTGCTGAAAGACCTGCGGAGCGAATCGCCGGGCGACGTGATCGATGCGGCCTACGACTCGACGCAGGACGAGATCAGCTCACAGCTCGCCGAGGTGGAAAGCCGCGAACTGGCCAATATCGAGAACGCCCTGGAACGCATGCGGGCCGGAAAATACGGCTCCTGTGAGGTGTGCGGCGGCAAGATCCCGATGGCACGGCTCAATGCCCTCCCCTACGCCACCATGTGCATCGACTGCCAGCGTGACCTGGAGCGATCCGGAACCGCGGGCGGTTCGCGGCACGAGGAGCGCGAGGAACAGGCCGAGGAAACGGTCACCGGCGACTACGAATTTTAGCTTTACGTGGGCAAAGCCCTCCATGGCCTTTGCCCACGTGGCCGACCGGTGGGAACGCCAAGGGTTCCCACGGTCGGCGGCCGCCGCTTCGTGCGGCGGTTGCGATATGCTGGCGCTCCGATGAGCCGTGTGCCGATGGATCATGGCCCCAGAGCGAGCGTTGCATGATGTCTGTCCAGCGGATGCCTTTCGATCGCAGCGTGAAGAGCTTTTGCCTCTTCTGCACAGCGATCGTCGCTCTCCTGCCCGTCGTCCACTCCAGCCGCGCCGAGGACCCGTCCGTACAGTCAGCGCCGTCGGTCAGGCTCGCACCAATCGATCGATCAGCCGCTGGGAGCGGCGGCCGGGTCGATCCCATGCGGCCGGCCCGCCTGTCAAACGCCGAACGGGAGAAGCTCTACGAGCAGATCTCTCGCGACGCGGAGTCGCTGGAACGACAGGGCGCCCAGCTCCGCCGGCTCACGCAACTGCTCCGCCCCACGGTCGTCCACATCGACGCCAAGAAGCCGGCGCAGCGGCCCAAGAACGGCAAGGCGAGCGAAGACGAGGCCGGCTCCGGCGTCATTGCGCTGGTGGCTGGAAGAACGGTGGTGATCACCAACCGGCACGTCGTCAATCGTGCGGAGCTCGACAACATCACGATCCGCCTCGACGGCGGCCGGGAGATCCGACCGATCCGTCTCTGGTCGGACCCGATGACCGACATTGCCGCGATGGAGATCGAGGGAGACGATCTCGAAACAGCCCGACTCGCCAACGGCGACTCGCTGCAGATCGGTGACACGGTGCTGGCGATCGGCAGCCCGTTCGGCCTGTCGCATTCCGTGACGCTCGGCATCGTGTCGGCCAAGGGCCGCCGCGATCTCGAACTCGGCGAAGGCAACGTCAAGTTTCAGGACTTCATCCAGACCGACGCCGCGATCAATCCGGGCAACAGCGGCGGCCCGCTGGTGAACCTTCGCGGCGAGGTGGTCGGCCTCAACACGGCCATCGCCAGCAACTCAGGCGGCAGCGAGGGGATCGGCTTCGCGATCCCGATCTCGATGGTGATGTTTGTCACGAAGCAACTGGTGGAGACCGGCTCTGTGTCGCGGGCCTACCTCGGCGTCACGCTCGACCGGGTGTTCACACAGAAGGCAGCCAACCGGCTCGGCATGGTACGGGCCGTGGGGGCGCATGTGTCGGGGGTCACCACCGGGTCCCCCGCCGACGTCGCAGGCGTGCAGGCCGACGACGTGATCCTCGAGGTGGACGGCGTGGCGATCGAGGACGACGACCATCTGGTGAGCCTCGTGAGCGTGATCCCCACCAACAGCACGGTGACACTCACCGTGTTTCGCAACGGCGAGCGTCTTTCTCTGCGAATGCCCGTGGCCAGCCGCGAGCAGTTCGAGTCGCAGTAGGCGGCGTGCTTCACGCACGACACGGGCGACTCACGTCGCGTCAGCGGCAGTTGCGAGCGCCCGCAGGATGCAGTCTTTCACCGCGGGCACGTCACAGTTGACGAACAGGTCGGCATTCGGCCGCTGCTGGCGGATCTGCCGGCGGTCGATCACCAGCATGCCCGCCGTGAGATCGCCGACCGTCTCGACGTCGGCCACGATCGCAGACCGCTCGAAAAGTTCGGGGTTCGTCGCCGCCACCAGCGCCACCACATCATGCAGCCACACCCCCTCACTGCCGAGCAGCTGGCGATGGGCCCGGAAGGTGTGCGGCAGCATCCGCCGCAGCAGGAGGCCGGCCCGTGACGTCTCATCCGGCAACTGTTCCAGGAAATCAAACTCGAGCATCACCTGGCTCGTGGTCTCCAGAGGCACGAGCGACTTCGTGAGCGGCTCACGGATCACATGCCGCGCCGCCGCAGGATCGCAGTAGAAGTTGAGGTCGGCGACCGGCGTGACGTTGCCGGCTCCATGCACCGTGCCGCCGGCGATGATCACGCGGTCGATGATCTCGGCAATCGATGGATCCCGTCTCAGCAGCCGCGAGAGATTCGTGAGCGGTCCCATCGCGATGATCGTGACCTCACGGGGATTCGCGCGGATCGTCTCCCACATCACCTTCTCCGCCACGTGCCCGCCGTGCAGCTGGGCCCGCGGCAGATCGATGCCGCCCAGCCCGTCGCCCCCGTGCATATTGAACGGCTTCTCCGGGAGCGCCGTGTCGGTGGGGGCGATGCCGATCCGCGGCAGTCGCGGCGGATCGAGATAGGCCACGATCGCCTGCAGGTTGCCTGTGGCCTGCTCAGGCATGACGTTGCCGCCGGCGGCCGTGACCGCCACCACCTCCAGCCGCGGGTCGAAGAGGGCCATGGTCAACGCGACGGCATCGTCGATCCCGGGATCGACGTCCAGGATCACCTTGCGGGGCTGTGTCACGGGCATGATGAAGATGGCGTCGTGGTGGTTCGCTGTGCCGGCGATTGATCTGTGGAGTAGGCTAGTCACTCAATCCTAGCCGAAACCGGCACGCCATGCCGTACGCTCCGCCCGGCACGACACCGTCCGCGAGATTTCCATGGATCGACAGACCGACACCCCCGACATGCATGAGTCTCTCACCCGCCTGCGGCAGGGGCTTCATGTGGGCCGCGAGGAGACTCGGCGGCTGGTCGATGGCGTCCTGGCGGGGACGGTCGATCTGGAACTCTTCGGCCAGTGGCTGCTGGCGCTGGCCGACCTCGGCGAGTCCGCCGACGAGATCGCCGGCGTGGCCGAGGCGTTGCGGGGCCGAATGCTGCCCGTTCACACCGCGCACGCGGTCGTGGCCGACACCTGCGGCACCGGCGGCGACGGATGTGGCTCCTTCAACATCTCGACGGCGGCGGCGATCGTCGCGGCGGCGGCGGGACTGCCGGTGGCGAAGCACGGCAACCGCGCGGTGACGAGCCGCACGGGATCGGCCGACGTGCTCGAGCAGTTGGGCGTCGCGGTCGGGGTGCCACCGGAAACATCCTCACGACAACTCGAGACCATCGGCCTCTGTTTCTGCCTCGCACCGGTGCACCATCCGGCAATGGCCCGCGTGGGTCCGCTACGGCGTTCACTCGGACGGCCGACCGTGTTCAACCTCGTCGGGCCGCTCTGCAATCCCGCCGGTGCATCGGTGCAGGTGATCGGTGTCGGCCGGGCTACGGCGAGGGAGCCGCTGGCCGAGGCCGCTCGACTCCTGGGCGCACAACGGACACTCGTCGTTTCAGGCCGCGTCGGCGACGGCACGGACACGAAAGTCTTCGACGAGGTGAGTCTCTTTGGCCCCACCGATGTCATCGACGTGTCGGCTGGAGCGACCACGCGGTCGCAATGGATGCCCGAGGATTTTGGCATCGCCGCGCAACCATCCGCACGCCTCGACGAATTGTCGGTGGCCGGACCCGCCGAGAGCGCCGCGGCGATCCGCGACGTGCTCGCTGGCGAGCGTGGCCCGCGCCGCGACGTCGTCGTGCTCAACGCCGCCGCCGTGCTCTGGGCGGCGGGCAAGGCCGCCGACCTGCCGGCGGCCCGCGCGACTGCCGAGGCCGCAATCGATTCCGGCGCCGCAGCCCGTCTCCTCGATCGCCTCG
>CAYSPN010000842.1:0-4142 GCA_964432895.1 uncultured Candidatus Kuenenia sp. | reverse complement strand
GAACGAGTTTTACTATTGGGGGCTCCGCGGTCGGGTGACGCCGGCGGTGAGCTTCGCCGCCAACCAGCAGCAGGCGGCCGGCGTCAACACGTTACCGCCGCCACCGTTGGTACAGCCGGTGTCCCGCGGCGCGTTCAGCTGGAAGCAGGCCGCCGACCAAATAGGGCCGGGCTTCCTCGGTGATCTCACGATTCTTGGCGGCTGGCAGGTGACGCCCAACTTCGCGGTGCAGGTCGGCTATGACTTCCTCTGGGTGGCCGGCATCGCCACCGCCACGCGACAGTTCAATCTCGACAACGTGCGGCCCAATTCGATCGACGGTGGCGGGCAGGTCTTCTACAACGGCCTGTCGATGGGCCTCGAGGGCTCGTGGTGACCGGGCCGCGTGCGTTCACTCAGGCGCGGCGACGAGCACCGCGGCGACCTGCCCCATCGAACAGAGGTTGACCGCCAGTGCCGTTCCCGGACGGTCTCGCAGCGGTTCGCCGTGGACGACGTTCACAGGGCAGAGCGGATCAGGGGTGTCGTAGTTGAGCGTCGGCGGCACCAGGCCCACCTCCAGGCCCAGCACACTCGCGGCCAGTTCCATGGCACCACCGCCGGCGCCGAGATGACCGAAGAAGCTCTTCGGCGCAGTCACTGGCACGGTGCCGAGTTCGGCCGCGATGGCCTGCGCCTCGATCCGATCTGTCTCCGGCGTGCCGCTGCCGTGCGCCTTGACGTGCCCGAGCCGATCCGGAGACAGGCCGGCCGCGGCGAGGGTGGCGCGGATCGCCAGCCGAAGCGAGGAGCCGGTTCGGACCCGCTGCGGCGAACGCGGCTCGCAGCGGCTTGCGGTGGAGAGCAGTCGGCCACGGATCCTCGCCCCACGGCGTTCGGCATGCTCGCGGGATTCGAGCATGAAGACGGCCGCGCCCTCGCCGTCGAGCATCCCGTCTCGGTCGCGGTCGAAGGGTCGACAGGTTCGCCGATAATCGTCAACGGGCCGTGACAGTACGGCCTCGCCCCGGGCGACAAGCGCCGTCGGATGGAGTCGGCATCCGGTGCCGCCGGTGAGCATCACGTCCGCCCAGCCGCGGCGGATGATGCTGGCCGCCTCGCCGATAGCCAACAGGCTCGACACGTCGCCGAGCACGATCGAGTTGTTGGGGCCGCGGGCGTCGTGGGCGATCGCGATGTGGGAGGCGGTCATATTGGGCAGATGCTTGAGCAGCCAGAGCGGATGGGTTTCCTCCTGGATCGCCTCCGACCAGATTCCGAAGTCGAGTCGCCCACCCTGGAAAGCCCGGCGGTAGGTCAGTTCGAGGTCCTCGATGTCGGCGTAGATCATGTCGGCGCCGAAGACGACCCCGAACCGTTCTGGCTCGACGCCGCCGGTGGCCAGCCTGGCGTCGCCCATGGCGAGGTCCGCCGCGGCAAAGCCGAGCTGGATGTCGCGACTCATCACCTTCAAGCTCTTCCGCGGCCGGACATAAAGCTTGGGGTCGAAGTCGGGGATCTGCCCGCCGTAGGGAGTCCGCAGGCCGCTTGAATCGAACAGGTCGATCGGGCGGATGCCACTGGTGCCGGCGGCGAGCGACGACCAGAAGGCGTCGCTGCCGATGCCGATGGGCGACACGACGCCGACACCTGTGATGAGGATATCCCGGGGGCTTGCCATGGGTTTCACACTAAACCAAGCTGGCATCCGCCGGAAGTCGGCGGACCAAGTCGGGGGACAGGGAGGGTATTCCCGGGCCGTTCCTCAGGAGAATGTCAGGCATCAGCGGTGCGCCGGGTGGTCACGTCGCCAGTCGGACGGAGATTTCGCCTGGGCATCCGACCAGAGGCCGCGGTGGGCCTTTCGGGCCGCCGTTTCGGCGTCGAGCAGATCCGGATCGGGGCTGAAGCCGCCAAATACCCATGCCCAGCCGTCGGCCACCAGCTCGCGGTTGATGTTCCGCTCGTCCACCCAGAGCGTGCCGAGCAGCCGCCCGTGCTGATCGCGCGCGTCCCCCTCGACCCGCACCGCGCCACGCCCGAGTTTCTGTCGCAGGGCATTGCTGGCCTCCCGGCCGTACGGCTGGTTGAGTTCCGGGCTGTCGATGCCGACGAGCCGGATCTTCTGCGGCCGGTTCGCCTCGTCGATGCAGGTGACCGTGTCGCCGTCGTGCACGACGTCCACTCGCCAGAGCGGCCTTCCCTGCGGATCGTGCAGTGGGCACATCGGCACCGCGGCGACGATCGCAGAGACGACTGTGGCAATCAGCACATACCAGCCACGCATGCGCCGCGGCATGCCAGGGGGCGGGCGCGGGATGCGAAACGGTCTCACGGGAGTGGCCTCATGCCGCTCAGGACTCGAATCGCTTGAGTGCCGCGATGGTTGCGAGGGCCCGATCGGTGCCGCCGAGTTGGGCCACGACCTTCTTTGCAGTGAGCAGATCGTCGATCGAGATCCTGTCGGTGCGGCCAGTCGCCGGCTTCCGTGCAGCGGCCATTCCGACCGTTTCCTTCACACCGCCGCTCTTGCGGCGCTTGCGGGGCCGGAAGCCCATCCGCTTGAGCACCATGCTGACCTGCGGCGAAGAGACGACGATGCCCTGCTTCTTGAGCGCGGCGATGATCGCGACCGGCCGGGGTTTCTCGTTCTTTTCCTGCATGACCTTGGCGAGCTTGCGGATTTCCTCCGACTTGTTGACGTCCTTGGCGGCCTTCTTTTCGGGCATCGGCTTCTTCTCGACCATCGGGTGGTACTACTCCTCGGAAAGCAGCTGCAGGACACTATTCACACGTGTGAATATTCGTTTGTGTAACAGAACAGAATAGATCACCAGGATGCGTTTACAAGCGCGAGCATCACCCGCCGCGATCTGGCCGGCCGATCCCCCGGCTCACGCCAGTGGCCTGTGGGCACGCCGTGCAAAACGGCGGCGACGACCGCGTGCCGTCGCAAAAAGAGAGAAGTGGGCGATATAGGACTCGAACCTACGACCCCTAGCTTGTCGAGCTAGTGCTCTAACCAACTGAGCTAATCGCCCGCGAAATCACCACTACAGTGTTGCGCCGGATAGGCTGCCAGTCAAGCGCCGGAGACTCTGGCCCGTGCCTTGAGACCCTACGCCAGCCAATCGGTGATCACGCGGCCATGCACGTCGGTGAGCCGAAAATCCCGGCCGCTGTGCCGGTAGGTGAGCTTCGTGTGGTCGAGGCCGAGCAGGTGGAGCATCGTCGCCTGCAGGTCGTGCACGTGCACCGGCTTCTCCACCGCCTTGAAGCCAAGCTCGTCGGTCGCCCCATAGACCGTGCCCGCCTTCACACCGCCGCCGGCCATCCACACAGTAAAACCGTGGTGGTTGTGATCTCGGCCCGATGGCTCCTTCACGCCCGTGCCGTCGTTCGGCAGTTCGACTGTTGGCGTTCTGCCGAACTCGCCGCCCCACAAGACCAAGGTCGTGTCCAACAGTCCGAGGCCGACGAGATCGTCGAGCAGCGCGCCGATCGCCCGGTCGCATTCGCCGGCGAGCTTACGGTGATTTTTCTCGATGTGGTCGTGACTATCCCACGGCTGGCCCTGGCCGTGCCAGAGCTGCACATACCGCACGCCCCGTTCCACGAGCCGCCTCGCGATGAGCATCTGCCGTCCCTGGATGTCGTCGCCGTAGCGGTCGCGGACATGCTTGGGCTCGCGGCTCACATCGAAGGCCTCCGTCGCCTCCGACTGCATCCGCCAGGCGAGTTCCATCGAGGCCAGCCGAGCCTCCAGCTGCGGATCATGCTGCCGTGCTTCGAGGTGGCGGCGGTCGAGCGCCGCCGTGAGATCAAGTTGCCGCCGCTGCGTGTCGCGGTCGAGCACGGGATGCCGCACATACTCGACGAGGTCTTCGACGCGGGTCTTCTTCGTGTCGATGTAGGTGCCCTGGAAGGCCCCCGGCAGGAAGGCGCTCCGCCAGTTTTCCGTGTCCTTGATCGGATAGCCACCGGGGCACATCGCCACGAAGCCGGGAAGGTTTTGATTTTCTGTGCCGAGGCCGTAGGTCACCCAGGCGCCTGCCGACGGGCGAACGAGCCGCGCGTCGCCGCAGTTCATCAGCATCAGCGACGGCTCGTGGTTGGGCACATCGGCATGCATCGACCGGACCACGAGCAGCCGGTCGGCATGG
>CAYSPN010000841.1:0-2488 GCA_964432895.1 uncultured Candidatus Kuenenia sp. | reverse complement strand
GTCCGCGGCGAGCCCTACCGGCAGTGGATCAAGCAGTCGCTGGCGGAGAACAGGCACTGGGATGAGATGGTGCATGCCATGCTCGCGTCAGATGGCCTGCCGTGGGAAAATCCGGCGACTGGGTATCTCCAGCGCGACCCTGGGATGCCACTGGACAACGTCAACAATACGATCCGGATTTTTCTGGGCACGCGGATCGGCTGTGCGCAGTGCCACAACCATCCCTTCGACAAGTGGACGCAGAAGCAGTTCTATCAGGCCGCTGCCTATGTCTATGGCACGCAGACCCGGACCAATGCCAACGACAAGCGGTTTTGGTCCGACAAGCCCGGCGACCGGCTCAAGGAGGAATATGCGGCGATCGAACAGGAGGAAGAGGATCGGCGGCAGCGGTCCTATCAGTTCGACGCCCAGATGCGGTCGCTCACCAAGGTCGTGTTCGACGACGTGGGGCGGAAGATCCACCTTCCCAAGGACTATGCTTACAGCGATGCAAAGCCTGGCGATGTGGTCGAGCCGAAGACGCTGTTTGGTTCCGACATCAAGCCACAGCCCGGCGAGACGCCACGGCAGGTCTTCGCCCGTTGGCTCACCTCGAAGGAGAACCCGCGGTTTGCGATCACGATTGCGAATCGGCTCTGGAAGCAGGTGTTCGGGGCTGGGCAGATCGAGCCGGTCGACGACATGATGGATTCAACGGTCGCCGAGAATCCGGAGCTGATGAACTACCTCGAGGCGGAGATGCGGCGTCTCGATTTCGACATGAAGGAATATCTCCGTATTCTCTTCAACACCGAGACCTACCAGCGTCAGGCCTGCAAGGACGAGGTGCCGCTTGGCGCTCCGTATCACTTTCCTGGGCCGGCCCTGCGGCGGATGACTGCCGAGCAGGCGTGGGACTCGTTCGTGACGCTCGCGGTCGCGGCTGCCGATTACCGGGAGCCGCCAGCCGAAATCTACAAGGAGGCGGTGACCGTCGATCTGAATAAGGTGCATGCGCCCGACATCATGGTGTCGTTGAAAAAGGTCGGGGAGTTCGACCAGCTCCGAAACAAGTCGCAGGAGAAGTTCAAGTACAAGGGCAACCTCCTGGCCAGAGCCTCGGAGCTGCCTGCGCCGCTGCCGCCGAACCATTTCCTGCGGACATTCGGCCAGTCGGACCGCGAGCTCATTTCGGCCTCCTCGACCATGGGGTCGGTGCCACAGGTGCTGTTCATGTTCAACGGTCAGATCACGCACATGCTCCTCGAGAAGAACTCCACGATCTACAACAACATCGTGAAGAAGAAGTCGATTTCCGACGGGGTGAAGGTGGTGTTTCTCACGATCCTGAATCGGGAGCCGGATGCCGATGAACTTGCCACGGCGACGGCGCAGGTGCGGAACGACGGACCGGCCGGTTACGGCAACGTCGTCTGGTCGCTCGTGAACACGCGCGAGTTCATGTTCGTGCAGTAGCAGTCGAACGGTTCCCGGCCGCGTGGCGGCAGCAGGGCGATCAATCTCATCAAGGCGAGGCGAGGTGAATCATGCGAGACGTGGTATCCCGGATGGACGGCTGGAGTCGGCGTCAATTCATCGAACGTGCCGCGAGACTTTCGCTGGGCGTCGGGCTGTATGCGGGGCTGAGCGACGCCATCGCTGCCGAACCTGCCAAGGGGGGCACCACGGGTGGCCGGAAGGCAAAGCGGCTGATCTATCTCTACATGGCCGGTGGCATGACCCACCTCGACACGTTCGATGTGAAGCCCGGTTCGGAGAACCAGGGACAGACCAGCGCCATCAACACGAGCGTCGCGGGTATCCAATTCAGTGAATACCTGCCCACCCTGGCAGCGCAATTCAAGGACATGGCGGTCATCCGCTCGATGAACACCGAGACCGCCGACCATGAGCAGGGCGAATATCTCATGCGGACGAGCTATGAGCAGATTGCCACGGAGCGGCATCCCTCGATCGGCCCCTGGATCCAGCGACTCAAGGGACGGCAGAATAAGAACCTGCCCGACACGGTGTCGATCGGCGCGGGCGCCAGGCATCCGGGGGCGGGATTCCTTGATCCGACGTTCAGCCCGTTGCCGATCGGCGACCCCAACAAGGGACTGGAAAACACGCAGTCCCCCGGCTATCTCACCGAAAAGTCGTTCGAGAAGCGGATCGCGCTGATTAATCAGTTTGACCGCAAGTTCCGTGAGAAGTATCCGCTCAAGAGCGTGAAGAGCTACACCGATTTTTACGACGAAGCCACCAGCCTCCTGACCAGCGGCGAGCTGAAGGCTTTTGACCTCGGCCAGGAAAAGCCTGCGGATCGCGATCGCTACGGCCGCGATCCGTTCGGCCAGGGCTGCATGCTGGCCCGCCGGCTGATTGAAAACAACGTCCGCTGCGTGGAAGTGACGCTCGGCGGCTGGGACATGCACAACACCATGTGGGACTACAACACGCTGCCGAAACGAGCGGGCAATCTCGACCAGGCCGTGGGCGCACT
>CAYSPN010000840.1:0-2400 GCA_964432895.1 uncultured Candidatus Kuenenia sp. | reverse complement strand
CTGGACGCGACCGCGCTCTGGCTGCCGGCGGATCGACCCCGTTACCTGATGGGCGTGGGGCGGCCGGAGAACCTGCTGGAGGCCATTGGCCGCGGCGTGGACTTGTTCGACTGCGTCCTGCCCACGCGAAACGGCCGCAACGCCATGGCGTTTACGGACCAAGGGGTCGTGCGTATACGGAACCTCCAATACGAGCGGGACCAGATGCCGCTGGAACAGGGGTGCCCATGCCCCGCATGTCGGAGGAGCCGAGGTTACTTGCGGCACCTTTTCATGGCGGGTGAGATGCTTGGCCCGGTGCTGCTGACGCTCCACAACATCACGTATTACCAGCGGCTGATGGCCGAGGCGAGAGAGGCGATCTCGGCGGACCGGTTCGAGCAGTTCCGGGATAAGAAAATGCAGAGATGGGGTATTCTGCGAGATGTGGGGTGAGACGTTTCGTAGGGCGTGTCGAGCGGAGCGAGGCACGCCGGACCGCCTACAGTCTGCGATGGCCGTTGAAACCCGAAGCGTAAGCGAGGTAAGGACCCGTCCAAGAACTATTCCGTGTGTTCTGGGCTGGCTCGCGGGCGGATGGTGTAGTTCCATTGAGGGCAAATGGCGTGGCGAGTGAGCTGGATGGCTTTGAACTCGGCGTTGCTGACACGCTGACCGGTTTGGTAGGTCTTCTCCAAGTGCGTCGCCGTCACCTTCAGCCCCGTGCGCGTCGTGGTGCGGCGGAGGAACCCCAGCAGCACGGCGAGCGTGCTCAACACGAATCCCGCCCATGTCGCCGTGATCTGGCTGAACAGCCGATGCTCGATGGGGTTCCACTTCGACGTCCCCGGCGGATAATGGCACACCGTGATCTCCACCGCGCTTTCGTCCGCGAAGTCCTGCAACCGCTTCTTGAACCGTCGCGAACGCGAGGCGTTGCTCCCGCCGGAATCCGCCTCGATCAGCAGGCGTCTTGCCTGCGGATAATTCGGCCGGCCCAGACGCCACCAGTCGGCAATGGCGTCCACGGCCAAGTCCGCCGTGTCGGCTGACGTGGCCACGCACACGTGCCCTTCGTTCCGCTCCTGATCGTAGATCCCGTACTGCGATGCGCGACACTCGGCGTCCTGGGGAAAGTCGTGGGCGTTCACTTCCTCCGCTTCCTGCCGCCACGATTGGCCGTCGTTCTTGAAGTTCCCCACCAGTTCCTTCTTCTTGGCGTCCACGCTGATCCGCGGGTTGCCGGTGCGGCGGAACTCCTCACGCTGGGCGGCAATGTACCGGAACTGTCGATCCCGTTCGGCGTGCGGCTTGCCCGTGTGCAGCACCTTGCGATGGCTGCGCAGACCGTAGCCTTGCTTTCGCAGTAGGCGGCCGATCGTGGTGGGGCAGGCCCGGCGGTTCAACGCCTCCGACAGGCCACGCAGCCGCGACCGCACCCATTTCTCCCCGGTACAGGGATTGCCGGCGGTTTCCGGTTCTACCAGCCGAGCCAGATCTTTCAGCAGGGCGGGGTCTTTTTTTCCACGCACGGACGCCCCCCACCGGGGAGCCGCACGCGGTCCCTCGGGCGGCCCACAAGATCCTGGTCGAGTTCCTCGCGACCGATGCGAATGGTTTCCGGGTGCAACCCCGTAATCTCGGCCACCTGCTGGATGCCGCCATGCCCACGCCGCCGGGCCTCGCGTCCCGCAACCCAACGTCGTTGTTGTTCGTCCAGACGGCTGAGAATCAGGTTGAGGTAGCGATGGTCCTCCTTCTCCGGGTGATCGCCAGCCTGACATGCCGCACACGCACACTGGTGAATCGCACATTCCGTTGCCATCCTCGGCCTCCTTCCTTGCTGGGGCCGACAGACTACCATATTCGCCCAAATCGCGGAATAGATCCTGGACGGGTGCTAAGGACGTGGAGCGTTGTGGGTTGGCGGAGATGGTTGCCGCGTCTGCGGTCGAGCGGGACCCGCGGTGGCGTCGATGTCGGCCGGAAGTGCAGAGGCTTGGGCCGCCGCCGTCCTTTCGATCCACGGCCGCGGTACTCGCCACGACTCGGGGCAAGGCGTGAATCGGATGCCGCCCGAGGGGCGGACTTTCCGTGGAATCGCACTTGAGAACGAGGGGCGAGGGATGGGCCGTGGGAGCGAAGGGTCGACAGCTCCGGACGTGCCGGAGGGCGAGCTGGGCTTCCCAAGCGGTCGGACCGTGTGCCGACGAGACCCCAGGCGGAAGCAGCCGCTGACCGAGGCGCGACGGGGCAGAGGTCACTCGGTGGGCTTGACTTTCATGCGATAGCTGTCTCCTCGGATGACGATCGCCTCCCCGTGATGCATCAGCCGGTCGATCGTGGCGGTGGCCAGAGTGTTGTCGACGTCGAAGGTTTTGCCGCAGTCACGGAAGGCTCGATTCGTGGTGATCACGATGG
>CAYSPN010000839.1:0-2312 GCA_964432895.1 uncultured Candidatus Kuenenia sp. | reverse complement strand
CCCTTCAACAGGACCTTCCTCAACGGAAAAAAAGACTGCGGACCCACCGGCTGGGTAGCGTTCGAACCGCGGGGCTACAAAGGACCGGAGGCCACGAAGTTTCGCAGCATCACCGACGGCCTGTCGAAGACGCTGCTTGTTTCCGAGCATAACCTGATCACGACCGACGCCGAGAGTCCGTCAGACCCCCGGGGCAGCATGTACGGGGGTTCGTGGTTCGACACGAGCAGAGCCACGCCCAATTCGTCGTTCGACACCGTTCCCTCGTGGTTCAAATCGCCAAACTATTCCTGCGCGGATATTCCACCGAATCTTCCCTGCCAAGCAGTGGGCTCGGGCGACACGTTCAGCTACGTCGCCCGCAGCAAGCACCCCGGTGGCGTGCAGGTCGCCTTCGCCGACGCGGCGGTCCGATTCATTTCCGAATCCATCGACCTCAGCACCTGGCAGGCGATCGGCACGATCAGCGGTGGGGAGATGCTCTCTCCGTGACAGACCACAGAGCCGATCTTCATGCCCTGATCTGATGCTCCACCGCCCGGTATTGAAAGACGGCGTTGGCTCTTTGCAGCCCCGCTGGCTCGTCGCTGCTTCGATCATGGCGATGTCGGGCTGCGGAACCGGGGCGACCAGCGTCAGCGGGATGGTGACCATGGACGGGCAGCCGCTCGGCCAGGCGCTCGTGCGATTCTTTCCCTCGGGGCCCGTCGGGCAGACGGCAGCCACCTCACCGCTGCCGTCTGCCGCTAAAGCGCGGTCGTCTCGCCGGCTCCACTGCGGGTCGTGATCTCGGCCCGCCGGGTCGTGGGCCAGGAAAAAAACGGAAGCGAAGGGGTCGGCGAAAGCTCGAGGAGCTTTGGGCTATCCTGCCCACGCGACGAGACTTTTGCCGACCCGAAGCCGGTGCTGCACCAAAGTCGAACGCGGTCGAGCACCGCTTTTCGACCAACGCAGACATCGCATCGGGGGCGATTCTGAATGCTGTGTAAGGTTTTGCCACCGCACCGGAAGAACCTCCAGGCAGGTGTGTCGCACTTTTCTCGAGCGTTTCGTCGGAGGGGAGATCCATGGTCCAGGCGACCCGCTTCAGGCCTTTTTTCCGATTGCGGCGGCCCGAATCGGCGAGCCTTCACAATTGTCGAGTTGCTCGTCGTGATCGCCATCATCGGCACGCTCGTGGGCCTGCTCCTGCCGGCCGTTCAGGCGGCGAGGGAGGCGGCCCGGCGGACCCAGTGCAGCAACACGCTCAAGCAGTGGGGGCTGGCGATGCAGACTTACCAGGACGTCTACGGCGTCCTGCCGCTGGCGGGCAGTGGCTGGCCTTTGATCGGCACTACCTGGCAGCCCCTCCTCTGGCCCTACATGGAGCAGGGCGATTTGGCCAAGAAGTACAACTACACCGAGCCTTGGACCAAGTGGGGCCCCAACGTCAGCAACCAACTCGACAAGTCCAATTCGCCACCGCTGTCGCGTCGTCTGCCGATCTACTACTGCCCGAGCGACAGGCCCGGAGCCTATTTCGCCATGGATGCTGGCGTTGGCACCTTCTACGCCCCGCGGTCGAACTACGCGGTGAACGGCACCAGCGTAACGGTATCAGGAAAGACCTTCATCGGGCCGTTCAACAAGACCGCCACCTCGAACTCCGGCAGTTCACCGTTTGATCCTCGCGGCTACAAGGGCTCCGAGGCGGCCCGGTTTCGGAACATTACCGATGGCCTGTCAAAGACGCTGCTCATGTCGGAAATCAACATGTGGACATCCGATTCCGGCTCGCCGGTCGATCCCCGCGGCCAGGTGCCTAACTGTAAGTTCGATGCCTCGATCTCGCCAAACGCGATGTTTGACAAGGTCGCGAACTGGTACGTCGCACCGAACTACTCCTGCACCAACAACCCGCCGTTTCTCCCCTGCCAGGCAGTCGGCAGCGCCTTTGTCTACGCCGCCCGCAGCCGTCATCCCGGCGGCGTGCAGGCCGTGTTTGTCGATGGCGCCGTGCAATTCGTCTCCGACATGATTGACCAGGCCCCGTGGCAAGCGCAGGGCACGATGAACGGGGCTGATCGATAGAACGGCCCCACACCGCCCCTTCACACCGCATCACGGAGCATTCAAACATGCCGCGTTTCCGTCGCTTTTCATACGCTGCCTGCCTCGTGCCGGCACTCTGCCTAGCCGTGACAGGTTGCGGAAAATCCAAGCCGATGATGGAGGGGCTCGTGACGCTCGATGGCGTGCCGATCGAGAAGGGCACGATCATGCTGATCCCCTCCACGGGCAAGGGGCAGAGCGCCGGCGGGGGCATCGTCGCC
>CAYSPN010000838.1:0-2680 GCA_964432895.1 uncultured Candidatus Kuenenia sp. | reverse complement strand
CTGCTGCGGGTTTGCCGCCTCGGCGGCCTGGCGTTCGGCACGCCGCTTGGCCACCTCCCCGAGCACTCCGCCGACGAGATCGATGACCGCCTCGGCGGTCGGGTCGGTCTTTATGTCGGGCGGCAATGCGGATTTGATCTTGTCGGCCGTCCCTGGTGCGCCGGCCTGCTGACGGGCATCGGCGTTGGCCCCATCATTGGCTGGAGCGGCAGTTGGCTTTGCTGCATCCGGAGTCGCCGTTTTGGAATCCTTGCCAGCCGAGACATCGGGCTTCCAGGCTGGAGCAGGCGGTGCCTGCGGCCGTGGTGGCCCGACCGGCTGCGGCGCCGCCTGCGGACCGCCGGCCCCGCGAAGCCTATCGATGAGTTCAGCCACCACCCCGCCCGCATTGGCCCGCAGCGAGCCGTCAAAATCGATGCGGGGTTCGCCGAGCATGCCACCGACGCCCACGGAGAATGTGCGGCCCGAGAGGGCCGCCAGCAGCGGCCTGTCCTGCGGCAGATCGGCCGGAATTGGCAGCTCGAGCTTGATGTTGAGCGTCTTGTCGTCGAGGCCCACCGAGCCGCTCGACCGAATGTCGAGCCGCTGCCCGGGCTTGGCCAGCGGCACTCCAAACGCAAGACCCTTGTGCGACATCCGCCGATCGGCGAGCTGAAACTCCACGTGGGATTCATCCGCGATCCTGATCGACTGCGGGACCGGCAGATTGACCGGCAGCGACTCGATGGCTCGCTGCGCGAGCGGTCCTGGGCCGAGATCGACGGCATGCATCGCGAGCACGCCGGAAAGGTGCCCTCCCTCGGTGGCGCCTACGGGCAGCGTGGCGGCGTTGATACGGAGCGAAAACCGTCCGCTGGTTCGCGTGGCGTTGGCCATGACCGGCGCGATGTAGGCCAAAACACCCTGCGCCACGGCCGGCTCGAGTTTTGCGTCGGCCAAAAGCTGCACGGGCGCGACCGTCCATTCGCTCCGCTTGCCATCAGGCGAGGCCGCAAGCCGTGCCTGCACGTTGATCGGGTCGCTCACCCACGGCTCGTCCGCCCACGGGCCGATCATGCGAACGACCGCCCCGACCACGTCCAACTGCATTCTGACCGCCCCAGGCTTTCCGTTGTGGGGGCGGGCCGCCGCGCCCGGGCCGGCCAGGGCCGGAAAGAACAGCCCTTTGAGGTTGGAATTGCGGTCGGCATCGAACTCTACGGTGGCGTCGAGCCCTTCCACCCGCACGCGGCCGAGATCGCCGAGCGAAAGGATGATCCCGGCGAGTCCGTGGCTCAGTTCCACGCGTTTGATGGAGGCTGGCTCGCGTCTGCCGTCGTGCGGCACGATGCGGATGTCTTCGAAGACCATCGGCCCCATCCAGCCGAGCTTCACGCTCCCGAAGCGAACAGCGGCCTGGAGCGCGGGCACGGCGTCGGCCACCAGCTTCGACATCCGTGCCGGGCTCGACATCAGCAAGGGCAGGCTGCCGATTCCCAGCAAGGCGATGACGGCGATCGTGGCCAGCGTGGCCCGCATCTGCGACGACAGAAACGACATGTGGGCAGCCCTCTGCGACGGCTCTGTTTTGGGGGAGTTTACGGGGGATGGCAGGCCGGCGTCCGGAGTGGTCATGTTGAGAATCTCCCTGAACGGGATCGGCTTGCGATTGGACAATGAAGGTTGACAACGGAGGGAAATGATCGACCGATTGTATCCACGGCCACGTCGCAAGGCATGGGCCTGGCGGGGTTGCCCGAGACGAGCGGCGGGGTAGTCCTCCCAGTCGCACTCGCCGGGCGAATGGGGTAAAGTGGGAGGGCACAGTTTCGCGGGCGTAGCTCAGTTGGTAGAGCGCTAGCTTCCCAAGCTGGATGTCGAGGGTTCGAGTCCCTTCGCCCGCTCTGTATTCACGCCCGCAGTGCCCTCCATGGCCACTGCGGGCTGATGATAATGCTCGCCATCCGGGCGAGCTTCACGCCCGCAGTGCCCTCCATGGCCACTGCGGGCTGCAGGCAATGCTCGCCGTCCGGGCGAGCGGCGCCGGAATGACTCGTGAATGACGGGGGTTTCCGACGTTCGTACCGATGCCTCACGCGAGCACGGCTATCACCTACGGCAGCCGGGTGACGATCCGCTGCAGCGTGTCGGTGTGCTTGACCTCGGTTCCATCGACAAACACCTGCAGTCCCGCACGACCGTACCGGTCTCCAGTCCTGTCCCAGACAACCGACACGAACCTGCCGTGGTAGGCGATGCGATCCATCGCGAACCAATTCCATGCCTCAGGGGGGTTGGGATCGACTTCCAGCGTCGTGTCGGAGTGGACTTTGAGTCCGACGATACCCGTGATGACGTGATCGCACGATCGTGAGGTGTCGTCGCCGACACCGAATGCGGGCCAGGCTTCCAAGCCAACCAGCCGGATGTCGGCGAGCCAGCGGGCCTCGGGCAGCGGGCTGCCGAATTGCGGCGGGAGGTTCTCCACCACGGGTCCCGCGTCCGTGTGCTGAACGTGCCGCAGCAGGGTATGCCAACGTTCATAGTAGCCTCGCTCGAAATCGGGATCATCGCATTCGAACCAAGGCACATTGCTCCGCAGCAACTCGGCCGTGCGGTGGTCGCAATCCCCCGATCCGTCGTCGGGATCGTCACGTGCACACAGTTCACGGGCTGCGGCCTGAAGCCGCGTCGGCCAGAG
>CAYSPN010000837.1:0-2346 GCA_964432895.1 uncultured Candidatus Kuenenia sp. | reverse complement strand
GGTTGATCCGCAGCGGCTTCTCCATCAGCAGCCCACGCATCGCCTCGTGCTGTTCGGATGATAGCCCAAGCGCGATGTCGATCTGTGCCATGCCGGCATCGACCACGCTCTGCCATTGGTACAGCCTCCGCATCTCCGATTCCCGCTGCCAGACCGACCGCTGCCCCTCGTCGAGAATGCCCGCGATCACCTTCGTCATCAGGCTCGTTTCCCCCCCCGCCTCCTGGAGCTTCCCCTGCACGGCCTGCGCCTCCTGGAGAAAGCGTTGCCACTCGCGCTGGCCGGCTGGGTCCTGCAGATCCATGGTCTGCCCAGCGAACCGACGCCGCACCACGTTGATGTCGTCCATCGCCCGCGCCACGTCGAGCCGAGCGGCCATCTCGCACTTGCTCCGCTGCTGTTCCGAGAGACCACAGACCTCGTCGAGGGCCGACACCTCGAGCAGGAGCCTGCCGAGACACTGCTGCACCGCTTGCTCCTCGTTGCCCGTGGGAGCAAAGAACATGCCATTCATCTGTTGTTCGGGATCGACCTGCTGATGCTGCTGCCCCTGTTCGTTGGCCCGACTCGCGGCCGCATCGACGACCGTGTCGTCCTCGCCGCGGAGCCACGGGCCGCCGAGCACGAGCACAGGCAGCACCACCAGCCCCACGCTGCGGCACTTGTCCCACGATCCGCATGCTGTCATCGCATCCTTCCTGTCATTCAAACCACCACGGATCCCGGGCCGCCGGCTGCACACTGTTGAGGGCGTTCATCCGCATCCACGTCTGCCTCTGCGACGCCCCGTTCCCCCCGCCGTTCCCCTGAGCGGTGAACAACTTTCGCTGGGACTCCGTCAGGTGGGGGCTGACGCAGTCGGCCGGCAGCCCGGGAAACACGCGACGGCCATCGACCCAGTGCATGCCCTCCAACGACACCGGCATGGCATCATCCCACTTTTCCACGAGCGACCGTTCGATCTGCTCCCGTTGCGCGGCCGTTAGAAAGAGTTCTCCGTCCAGCACGGCCACGATCGCACGCACAGCCGCTGCCCGACGGCGTTCACTCCGCTCGGCGATCTGCCTGGTAAAGGCAGCTGCTTGCGCGCTTCCGACGTGTTCGGCCACACTCTTTGCCAACGCCGTGGAGACCAGCTCCGCCGGATCGCCTGAAGCGTCGTTCTCCCCTCCCTGCCTGCCGTCGGCCACCGGCTGTCCCGCGACGATCTTCGGGCCGTTCAGGATCACGTTTCCATTCACGATCAGCTTGCCGAGACCGTTGATCACGATGCCCGCAAGCCCCGCCTCCGCTCGGCGTCGCGGCCCGCCAAACTGCAGTTCGGCCAGCCGCACCGCAGCCTCTTTCACCGCCTGCTCGCCGGCCTGCGCAATCGCCCGCCGTGCGTCCCGCGGGATATCGCCCGACATGGAACGGATCAGTTCCAGATCGCCGTAGAGCAGTTTGGTGAGCTGCTGCTCCCAGTGCGTGGCCTGCTGCTTGATCTGTTGCCGCCGCTGCACTTCCGCCGGATCCTCGGCCGGCGGGGCGTCCTTTGCCTTCACATCGGTGGCATCCTCGGCCTGCGCCGTGGCGATTTCGGAAGGCAGTACGAGCGTCACCGTGGTGGCTATCGCTGCGATCAGCCCTGCTCCCCTGCCCCGTTCGATGACGTTCATGACTGTGAGAGTCATCGGGCTCCCCCTGTTGCGTCGCGGCCGCGCTCGAAGGCGTTGAAATAGGCGTCCAACCCATCCCGAAATTCCTCCGGCAGCACGGTGCCGCTTTTGCCGATCGCCTGGTCCTCCTCCGGAGCCTCGGTGCGAGCCTGCCTGTTGACGCCCTCTCCCAGGCGGGCGAGTGCCGCATGGCGGGTGGCGCCGGTGCTGCCGCCACCGGGGCTTCCGCCGCCACCTCCTCCACCGCCGCTTCCACCACCAAACTGCGATTGCAGCAGGAGCTCGATCGCCTCGGTTTCAGCGGCGATCGCCCGGCGGCCGGTGTCGGGGTCGGCGAGGATGTTGCGGGATTCGGTCATCACCATCTGCACCTTTTTGAAGAGCTGGATCTCTCTGGCGAATTTCGGCTGCCTGCTCCGGCCCGGCAGGATTTCCCGCTTCATCCGCTCGACCTCGTCGTCGAACCTGATCGCCACGTCGGCCACGCCGAGCTGTTCCACGAGCCCACCCACGCGGTCGGCGAGTCCCTGCTGCGCGGCTGCGAGGCCACCCGCACGGGCCTTGAAGGCACCGGCATTGAGCGACGGCCGCAGCTGCTCCGCGACGCGGGTTTCTTCTCGGAGGTTTGTCTCCGCTTCCAGAATCAGCATCGCCTCCAGCACCACCTCCGGGGGCAGATTCTCGGGCG
>CAYSPN010000836.1:0-5956 GCA_964432895.1 uncultured Candidatus Kuenenia sp. | reverse complement strand
GCCGGGCCGCAGCTCGCCGGCCGACGGGCTCTTCCGCTTGAACTCAGCGATCAGCTTGATCGGCCCCGGCGCGGAGACGGCTGCGAAGAAGTCATGGACCGGCGGCGCCACCGCGAGCCGCCCCTCGAGGGCCATCGTCGGCACCCGCTCCCGCGCGACGGCCACCTCGCGGTGCTTGCGGGCCACGATCTCATCGAGAATGGTTGTCATGGGGAGAAGTGTAGCACCCGGTCGCGAGGACGGGCCGGCGCTTGGCCCTCGCCCATGCAAGCCCGACGCGCCAGCGAGGGAATCCGCGAACTATCCCCATAAGGCCACCCGCTTTCCCTTGCTTGCGCTGCGGGCTTGGATGAGGCAGGGTGATACCGCCAGCGGGCTGTGTTCACGCCAGGGGTCGCCAAGAAACTGACTGAGGACAGGCATCCGCCTGTCATGGCGGCAGGATGGCCATGTTTTTCGTGAAGCTAGTGCCGGAAGTGCCGCCGAGACGTGAACACCATCGGGATGCCTGCCGCGTCGGCGGCAGCGATCACCTCAGAGTCTCGTTTCGAGCCGCCCGGCTGGATCACCGCCGCAATGCCCGCCCGCGCGATCAACTCGATCGAATCGGGAAACGGGAAGAACGCATCGGACGAGAGCACGCTGCCCCGCACACGCTCCCCCGCCTTCTCAAGCGCAATCCGCACAGCATCCACCCGGCTCGTCTGGCCGAGTCCTGCCCCGACGAGGTTCGTCCCCTGGCAGACGGCGATCGCATTGCTCGTGAGCCGACGGACGATCGTAAAGGCAAAGTCAAGCGACTGCGTGAGCGCCGGAGCCGGCACCGCCTTCGTCACCACCCGCCACGTCGCGGGATCGTCGCAGGCCGTGTCGGGTCGCTGTGCGAGCAAGGCGCCGGCGATGCTCCGTAGCTCCAGGCCGGCGGTCGCCTCCCACGGGTCGCCCGTCGGCACCTCCACGAGCCGCACGCTTCCCTTCCACGTGGGCCGCGTGGTGAGCAGTTCCACCGCCTCCGGCGCGAAGGCCGGCGCGGCAACCACCTCGACGAAAAGCCCCGGCGCGAGCAGCACCTCGGCGCACGCGCGGTCGAACGTGCGGTTGACCGCCACGATCGAACCAAAGGCGCTCGTGGGATCGGCCGCCATCGCGGTGGCGAGCGCTTCGGCGGCGGTCGCGCCAGCCGCGGCGCCGCAGGGGTTTGTGTGCTTCACGACGACGGCCGCTGGATCGGTGAGCAGTCCGGCCAGCCGCGAGGCACCATCGAGATCGAGCAGGTTGTTGTAGGAGAGTTCCTTGCCGGAGAGCTGCTTGAGTCCGGCCAAACCGAGGTGCGTGCCCACGGGCGCGAAGAGCGCCGCCGACTGGTGTGGGTTTTCACCGTATCGCAGCGATAGCCGCCGTTCCAGTTCGAGCGTCAGCCGGCTGGGGAGCGGCGGCTCATCGCTGGCGTCGCTTTCGGTGGGCGCGGACTGGCCCACGGCAGCATGCAACTCCGCGTGCCCAGCCATCCAACCCGCGATGGCGGTGTCGTAGGTGGCGGTGCGTTCGAAGGCGCGGGCGGCCAGCCGCCGGCGCTCGGCGAGCGTGGTGCCGCCGCGGGCGATCGCCGCGAGAAAGTCATCGTATTGCTCGGGGCCGGTCACCACGGAGGTGAAGGCATGGTTCTTAGCCGCAGCCCGTACGAGGCTCGGGCCGCCGACGTCGATCAGTTCGATCGCTTCGCCCGCGGTGCAGTCGGGCCGGGCGACGGCGGCCTCGAAGGCATAGAGATTCACGATCACGGCATCGAAGGTGTCGATGCCGTGAGAGGCGAGCACGGCGCGGTCGTCGGCCCGATCGTGTCGGGCGAGCACCCCGGCAAAGATCCGAGGGTGGAGTGTCTTCACCCGGCCGTCGAGGATCTCGGGGAAGGAAGTGATGGCCGAGACATCCTCGACCTCCAGCCCGTGGCTGGCGAGCGCGGCACTCGTGCCGCCGGTGCTCACCACGCGAACGCCCGCCGCCTTCAGGCCGGCGGCGAGCCGGCCGAGGCCGGTCTTGTCGAACACGCTCACGAGGACGCGGCGGATGGGGACGATATCGACGGCGGGCGTGGTGGCCGCCGGGGCGGCATGGGCATGTGATGGATTCATGGCCGCGATTAGACCAATCCTGCAGCCGCGGAAAAGAGGGACGTTACACCGCGGCGTATTCGTCCAGCAGCGACTCGATCCGGGCGAAGACGTCGGCCATCTGCTCGGCGTCGGGCAGGAGCGTCACGCGGAAGTGATCGCGGTAGGGCACGTTGAAGCTCGACCCCGGTGCCACCAGCACGTGCTTCTGCTCGAGGAGGTCGAGCGCAAACGCCTGATCGTCGAACGTCTTCGCGCCACCGGGGAGCCGGTCGGCGTGCACCTTGATGAAGGCATACATCGCCCCGCGCGGCGGCACGACGGAGAGATAGCGGCTGCGCTGAACGGCCTCGAGCACCGAGGCACGAGTGGCATGGAGCCTGCCGCCGGGCCGCGTGAGGTCAAAGATCGACTGGTGGCCGCCGAGCGCCGTCTGCACGGCGTATTGCCCCGGCACGTTCGAGCAGAGGCGGAGCGATGCGAGCAGTTCCACCGCCTGGATGTAATCCCGCGCGTGATCCCGCTCGCCGGAGAAGACGAGCCAGCCGACACGAAGGCCGCAGGCGCGGTAGATCTTGCTCAGGCCGCCGAAGGTGAGGCAGAGGGTGTTTTTCGCGAGCGTGGCGGCCGGCACGAATTCGGCGTCTCCGTAGAGCATCTCGTCATAGATCTCGTCGGCACAGAAGACGAGGTGACGCCGCTCGGCGATCTCAGCCAGCGCCGCCAGAGTCTCCCGCGGGTAGACCGCGCCTGCGGGGTTGTTGGGATTGATCACGACGAGGGCCCGCGTGCGATCGGTGATGAGCGACTCGACCTCAGCCGGATCGGGCACGAAACCGTTCTCCGGCCGGCATGGGTAGTGCACCGCCTTCGCCCCGTGGATCACGACCGACGCCGTCCAGAGCGGATAGTCGGGGCTGGGCACCAGCACCTCGTCGCCCGGATTGAGCAGCGCCCGCATGGCGAGCATGATCAGCTCGGAGCAGCCATTGCCGATGAAGACGTCGTCGGCGGTGACGTCCATCACGCCGCGGTTCTGCTGCTGCATCACCACCGCCTCGCGGGCCGGAAAGATCCCCTTCTGATGCGAGTAGGGATCGGCCTGATGGAGGTTTTCCACGATCGCCACCCGCATCGAGCCCGGCATCCGGAAGCCAAAGGCGCCGGGGTTGCCAATATTGAGCTTGATGATCTCGTGCCCCTCGCGCTCGAGCTGATCGGCGCGGCGGGCCAGCGCCCCACGAATCTCGTACTTGACGTCGTGCAGGTGCTCGGAGGCACGAAGGGAGGGAAGGCTCATGGCTGGCGTGACTCTGCCGTGGCTGGACGTGGACTGAAAACCTTCAATCATACCACGGGGAGCATCCAAAGAGTTGACATGAGAGACTTCGCCCCGTTTCCTTTTCCATGCAAGCCCGACGCGCCAGCGAGGGAATCCGGGCATGTTTTCTGGGTGATGGATCGCGTTTTCCCTTGCTTGCGCTGCGGGCTTGGATGGAGCACTTCAAACGTTCCTGAAGAACAATCAACTTCAACCTGCTCGGGGTAGTAACGCGGGCTGATGCCCGGAGCGAACGTCCGGCGACGGGGCACGGGCAGGCCCGTCACGGTGCGGCCGGCAGTTCCACCTCCATCACCGTGCCCTTCTGCGGCGGGCGGCCCTTGGCCACCACCCTGCCCCGCAGCTGCTTGACGATCGCGTGCACGAGAAACAGGCCAAGGCCCGTGCCGGGCGTGGACCGCTCCAGTTCGCTGCCCAGCCGCACGAACCGCTGGAAGACGTTCTGCCGTTCGGCGATCGGGATGCCCGGCCCGTTGTCGGCCACCCGCACGAGCACCTTGCCGCGCGGCAGCGCCGACGCCGTCACTTCTACCTTGGGCGCGGGCAGCGAATACTTCACCGCGTTGTCGACGAGGTTGCGAAAGACGATCTCCACGTCAGCCTCGCGGCCGCACACCCGCAGAGGACCACCCGAGGGCGGCGCGCCGGCCACGCCGACTCCCACCCCCACGACATCGAGCCGCACGCTCTCGGGCGACACGCCATACCGGTGCACGGCGGCCTCGCAGGCGCGCTCGAGCACAGGCTCGATGTCCGTCGCGTCGGTGCCGGGGCGGGCCCGCCGCTGGAGTGTCTTGGCAGCATCGAGCAGGTGGTCGATGAGCGTGTCGAGGCGTTCCACGTCCTTGAGCATGAAGCGGTGGAAGTCGGCCTGCTGTTCCGGCGGCACGGGCCGCCGCGTGAGGGTCTGCAGGTAGAGCTTGAGCGACGCCAGCGGGCTCTTGAGCTCATGCGTGACGCTGTCGATGAAGTTGCTCTGACGCTGGGAGAGGGCGATGGCCTTGAGCGTGAGGGCCAGGTAGATGATCACGCCCACGAGCACGAGCACGAGCAGCGCCACGCCGACGCCCAGGATCGCCCAGTAGAAGGCCGCATTTTCGTTGCGATTCTTGGAGCCGAGCGCGGCGGCGATGCTGACGAGCACCCAGCCAACGCCGAGCGCCAGGATCGAGCCGATGAGCACCACGCCCAGCAGGATCGGCCAGCGGAGCGAACGACGCGGTTCCATCAGACACACAAGCCTCGGCTGACTGCGGCCCGAGCCACCGAGCAATCGAATGGTCGCGCCGTCGCGGTATGCTACCACCCACCATGGAGCCACACGACACGCGACCACCGACGAGCCGGCCACCTGTGCAGCTTCAAGCCGGCCGGACCACGGCGGTGTTCAGCTGGACGGTCGATCGCTGGGTGCATCGGATCACGACCGGCGAGACGGACATCTGGACGTCTCTCGACGGTCCGATCCTCCCTGCCAACGATCCCCGCTGGCCGGCGTCGCCGGTGCTCGTCGAACTCTCAAGGGTAAGCATGCCGCGGGCGAGGTTGAGCGTGCCGCGGGGCGATGCGGCTGGCGGCCAGGCCCTCGTCGGGGTCGGGCTGGCCGGCCGTTCCCACTTCTCGGCCAGCATCGCCCCCGATCCCCACGTGGCCGACGCGATTCGGTTCGAGATCGCCTGCCGGCTCCATGAGCCGCCTGGCTGGATTGGCTCAACCTACCGGCAGGGTGACCGCCTGTTTCGGCTGACACCGCTCGATGACTCGACGGCTCTGCCGCGGACGGTCGTCTGGACCTACTCGATCGGACCGCAGGGCATTGTCACGGTCAGCAGCGCGGCGGTCTCGACCGGTCCCGCCTGAAGCCGGCCCTCCCCGCCCGGCAAAATCTTCCGGCAGACGCGTTTTTCGACGGCCTGCCGACCGTGCCTTGCGATTCGCCTGCAGATCGATCAAATTCTTGTGCCGGAACCGCGGGTTTCCCGGCCTGTCTTCTGCCTTCCCGCCGGAACGCACACATGTTCGACGTCATCGAGCGACTGAAGTCGGAGTGGACCGACAAGTATGTCGTGATCAACTCGTCGGCCCCCGAACTGGCCCGGTTTGCCCACGCAACGGGAACCGTGAGGACCGTCAACATGAACGGCCGGTGCCTGGTCGAGTTTGACCAGTTCAACAACACGGGCTGGTACGACATCGACCCGGCGGCGTTGAAAATCGTGACCGAACCGTTGCCAAAGCCCGCGGCAAAAGAGGCTGCGAAGCCTGCCGCCGCTGCGAAGCCTGCCGCTGTGAAGCCTGCCGCGGCCGCCAAGCCCGCGGCCGCCAAGCCCGCGGCGAAAGCTGGCGGCGCCGGCAAGCCCTCGACCGCCGACATTCTCGCCGCGGCGCGAGCCAAGGCGGGTGGCGGGGCGGCGCCGGCAGCGGCCAAGCCCGCCGCAGGCGGCAAACTATCGACGGCCGATATTCTCGCCAAGGCCCGCGCCGCGAAGGCTGCCGCAGCCCC